>JAFEEH010000254.1 GCA_018241185.1 Pseudomonadota bacterium
GGTGGACGTGCCGGGGCCAACCGGTGTGATGAGCCTGTTCTCCAAGCCACGGGCACCGGAAGGCCCGCTGCCCGCTGTGGGAACCATGAACTATCTCCATAGGGCCACCCCTGCACCTCGCGCGAAACAGAAGACAAGTACCGACCGCTTGTTGGCGGACGTGTCGTGGCGCCTGCTGTGGAAGGACACCCGCTACGAAGACGGCACGATCCCCGAGGAAGAGCAGCACTACGTATTTCTCCAACCGGAGGTGAAGACCGATGCGGTCAAGCCGGTGGTCAGCGCCGCGACGGACCCGCTGATGACGGCCTACAGCGGCCAGCCCGCGCCAGTGGCCGGACGCTGGCTGGTCGAAGACGATCTGTTCGGCGCGGTGCAGTTGCAGAAGGGAGAAGAACTGTCGATGCACAAGGGGCGCAAGGTGCGATGGGTGCTGGCCAAGCCCTGACTGGATCATGTTGCCAAGGCATATCCACCGCTGGCGGGTGTCCGGCGAGAACTGCAGTATTGCTATCGAAAAGATAGCTGCTCGCGCCCGCCCCGCGGGCGCTGCAGGCCGATTCGGCTTGAAATTCAGCCGGTGTTGCGCAGCCCCGCCGCCACGCCATTGATCGACAGGTGGATGCCGCGCTGGACGCGCTCGCCGCCCTCGCCGGCGCGAAAGCGCCGCATCAGTTCCACCTGCAGGTGGTGCAGTGGATCGATGTAAGGAAAACGATGGCGCACCGAGCGCTGCATGTCGGCGTTGCCCTCCAGCCGCTGCTTGGCGCCGGTGATGAGCGTGAGCGCTTCGGAGGTGCGGTGCCACTCGGCGTCGATCATGCCGAAGACCTTCTGGCGCAGCTTGCGGTCGGCCACCAGCTCGGCATAGCGTGTGGCCAGCTGCAGGTCGCTCTTGGCGAGCACCATGTCCATGTTCGACAGCAGCGTGCGGAAGAAGGGCCACTGCGCGTACATGCGCTGCAGCAGGGCGATGCGGTCCTTGCGCTCGGTGGCCGATGCCTTGCCGTCCGCACCGTCGAGGAAGCCCGCGACGGCGCTGCCGAAGCCGTACCAGCCGTTGAGCGTGAGACGGCACTGACCCCAGCTGAAGCTCCAGGGCACGGCGCGGAGGTCCTCGATGTTGCGCTTCGGGTTGCGCGAGGCCGGGCGCGAGCCGATGTTCAGCTCGGCGATCTCGCGGATCGGCGTGGAGCCGAAAAAGTAGTCGACGAAGCCGGGCGTCTCGTACACCAGTGCCCGGTACGCGGCCATGCTGGCGCGCGAGAGCGTCTCGGCAGTGGCGATGAAGGCGGCCGACGCAGGTTTCGCCGGTGCGAGGAAGGTGGCCTCGAGCGTGGCGGCGACCAGCGTCTCGAGGTTGCGGCGGCCGATCTCGCGGTTGGCGTACTTGGATCCGATGACTTCGCCCTGCTCCGTGAGGCGCAGCTGGCCGCGCACCGTGCCGGGCGGCTGCGCAAGGATGGCCTGGTAGCTCGGGCCGCCGCCGCGGCCGACAGTGCCGCCGCGTCCGTGGAACATCCGCAGTCGAATCTTGTCGTCACGGTTCGCGTTCATTTCGTCGAACAGCTTCACCAGGGCCATGCCCGCGCGGTAGAGCTCCCAGTTGCTGGTGAAGATGCCGCCGTCCTTGTTGCTGTCGCTGTAGCCCAGCATCACGTCCTGCTCGGCACCCGAGCGGCGCACCAGCGCGTCGATGCCGGGCAGGGCGTAGAAGGCCTTGACGATCGGCGCGGCGTTGCGCAGGTCCTCGATGGTTTCGAAGAGCGGGACGACGATCAGGTCGCACACCGCGTCGCCGGTGCCGGCGCCGGGCCGCCCCAAGCCGGCACGCGCCCCCTCGGGGGGCAGCGAGGACACGTCAGTGCCGAGCGTGGGGGCGTTGTTCAGCGTCCCGCGCATCAGGCCGACCTCCTTCTGCAGCAGCAGCGCTTCCAGCAGGTCGCTCACCGTCTCGGTGTGGCTGATGATGTAGTGGCGGATGGCGGCGCGGCCGTAGCGCGCGTGGGCGGTGCGGGCCTGCGAGAAGATGGCCAGCTCGCTCACGGTGAGCGGCTGGTAGGCGCCGTCGGGCACGCGCAGCGGGCGGGCGTCGTCGAGCAGCCTGACCAGCAGCGTCTGTTTGGCGTCTTCGGGCAAGGCAGCGTAGTCGGGCTCGATGCGCGCGATCTTCAGCAGGTCCGCGACCACCGCCTCGTGCTTGTCGGAGCTCTGGCGCAGGTCGACGGTGGCGAGGTGGAAGCCGAACACCTCCACCGCGCGGATCAGGGGGCGCAGGCGTTGGTTGACCAGGGCGCCCCCGTGCTTCTCGCGCAGCGAATCCTCGATCGTGCGCAGATCGGCCAGGAAGGCCTCGGCACTGGGGTAGGGGTTCTGCGGCGCGACGGCATGGCGCGCCGCGACGCCGCCGGTCAGGTCCCGCAGGGTGGCGGCCAGCCGCGCGTACACGCCCGTCAGCGCGCGGCGGTAGGGCTCGTCGTGGCGGTGTTCGTTGGGGTCGGGCGAGGCCTCGGCCAGCGCCTGCATCTCGGGCGTGACGTCGACCAGCGCCGCCGACAGTGACAGCTCGCCGCCCAGGTAGTGGACTTCGGTGAGGTAGTGACGCAGCGCCAGCTCGCACTGGCGGCGCAGGGCGTAGTCGAGCGTGTCGGCCGTCACGTTCGGGTTGCCGTCGCGGTCGCCGCCGATCCACTGGCCCATGCGGAAGAAGGAGGCGATGTCCTCGCGGCCGAGGGCCTTCTCCAGGTCGGCGTACACGCGCGGGATCTCGCGCAGGAAGGTGGCCTCGTAGTACGACAGCGCGTTCTCGATCTCGTCGGCCACGGTGAGCTTGGTGAAGCGCAGCAGGCGCGTCTGCCACAACTGCGTGACGCGGGTGCGGATCTGCTCTTCGTTGTCGGCCAGCTCGCGCGGGGTGAGGGCGTCCTTCTGGCCGGCGAACATCTTCTGCCGTGCGCGGATCTCGTAGCGCGCCGCGAGCAGGCCGGCGATGCCGCGCTCGGCGTCGAGGATGCTCTTGCGCTGCACCTCCGTCGGGTGCGCGGTGAGCACCGGCGACAGGTAGCTGTGCGCCAGCGAGGCGGCCACCTGGTCCGGACCCACGCCGGCCTTGCGGATGCGCGCCAGCGCCACGTCGAGGCTGCCTTCGATGGCGTCGTCCGCGCGCTCGGCGTCGGTGCGGCGGCGGATCAGGTGGCGGTCTTCGGCCAGGTTGGCCAGGTGGCTGAAGTAGGTGAAGGCGCGGATCACGCGCACCGTCTCGGCGGCCGAGAGGCCCTTGAGCAGGTTCTTCAGCGCCCGGTCGGCCGAGTGGTCGGCGTCGCGCCGGAAGGCGACCGACAGGGTGCGGATCTTCTCGACCAGCTCGTAGCTGTCCTTGCCTTCCTGCTCGCGGATCACGTCGCCGAGGATGCGGCCCAGCAGTCGGATGTCCTCGATCAGCGGCTGGTCCTCCGCCTGCCGCTTGGGCTGAGCCGGGGCGCTGCTCTTGTTGTTGTTCTTGCGGGCGGTGGGCATTCGACGTGGCTCCTTGAGGCTGAGGGGCGATGGGGAAAAGACCGGGCCGAGCAGCGTTGCTGCGATGCAACATGCTAGCATCCCCGACCCCCCTGAACAGCACCCGGACGGCCCTGTGACCCACATCGTGATCGCCACGCGCGAAAGCCGCCTGGCCCTCTGGCAGGCCGAGCATGTGCGCAGCCTCCTGCAAGAACAGGGCCACACGGTCGACCTGCTGGGCATGACCACCACCGGCGACCAGATCCTCGACCGCACGCTGAGCAAGGTGGGTGGCAAGGGCCTGTTCGTGAAGGAACTGGAATCGGCCCTGGAAGACGGCCGTGCCGACATCGCCGTGCACTCGCTCAAGGACGTGCCGATGGACCTGCCGCCGGGCTTCGCGCTGGCCTGCGTGCTGGAGCGCGAGGACCCGCGCGACGCCTTCGTCTCGCCGCACCACGCCTCGCTCGATGCGCTGCCCCAGGGCGCCGTGGTCGGTACGTCCAGCCTGCGCCGCACGGTGCTGCTGCGCGCGTTGCGGCCGGACCTGCGCATCGAGCCCCTGCGCGGCAACCTCGACACGCGCCTGCGCAAGCTCGACGACGGCCAGTACGCCGCCATCGTGCTGGCCGCCGCGGGCCTCAAGCGGCTCGGTCTGGAGGCGCGCATCCGCCAGTGCTTCGATGCCGCAACGATGCTGCCGGCGGCGGGGCAGGGCGCGCTGGGCATCGAGATCCGCAGCGGCCGGCCCGAGCTGACCGCCGCCCTGGCGCCCCTGGCCCACCAGCCGACATGGCTGGCCACGGCAGCCGAGCGGGCGGTGAGCCGCGCCATGGGCGGCAGCTGTTCGATGCCCTTGGCCGCCCATGCCCGGAGCATCGACGGCGGCCTGTATCTGGCCGCCGCCTGGGGCGAGGTCGAACAGGCCGCGCCGCTGCTGCACGCGCAGGCCGAGGCACCGGTCGGCGACCTGGCCCAGGCCGAGGCGCTGGGCACGCGGGTGGCGGCTTCGCTGCAGGCGCAGGGCGCCCGTTGAGGCGGCCATGAGCGGCACCCCGCGGCGGGTGATCGTGACCCGTCCGGCGCGCGAAGCGGCCCGGTGGGTCCAGGCCCTGAACGCCCACGGCATCGAGGCCGTGGCCCTGCCGCTGATCGAGATCGCGCCGCTGCTCCCCGGCATGCCCGCCGGCCCGCTCGATGCCCGGCCTTATGCGGCATTGATGTTCGTGAGCGCAGCGGCCGTCGACGGATTCTTTGAACGAAATCGGGCCGCAGCGCCCGCCGGACGGGCGCAGGCAGCTATTGATTTAATAGCAAACGCGCGCTGCTGGGCCACCGGGCCCGGCACGGCGCAGGCGCTGGCGGACGCGGGCGTGCCGCCGGAGCGCATCGATGTGCCGCCCACCGAGGTGGGCCGTTTCGATTCCGAGGCGCTGTGGACGCAGGTGCAGGGGCAGTTGGCCGCTGGCGCACGCGTGCTGCGGGTGCGCGGCAGCGATGCGGCCGGGCGGCCGGCGGGGCGCGACTGGCTGGCCCGGACGCTCGAAGCGACGGGTGTGGCGGTCGACACGGCCGTCGTCTACCGGCGGCTCGCGCCGCGCGTGGACGACGCCGCACGCGCGCTGGTCGCTGCCAGCACGGTCGACGAACGGCATGTGTGGCTGTTCAGCAGCTCGGAAGCGATCGCCCATCTCATGGCCGCGATGCCCGGCACCGAC
The DNA here is from genome assembly GCA_018241185.1 of Pseudomonadota bacterium. Lineage (GTDB taxonomy): Bacteria > Pseudomonadota > Gammaproteobacteria > Burkholderiales > Burkholderiaceae_C > Xenophilus. The sequence continues at coordinate 5,217 of JAFEEH010000254.1, forward strand.
TGGCGCGGCGCCCGCGCCTGGGCCACGCATCCGCGCATCGCCGATGCCGCGCGCACAGCCGGTTTCGGCTCGGTGTGCGAGGTGCCGGCGAGCCTGGACGCACTGGTCGCGTCGATAGAATCGATTCGATGACCGCTGCTCCCGTGCCCGACGACTCCGCACCCGACGCCGTGGGCCGCGGGCAGTTGCCGGCGGTGGTGGTGCCGGCCCCCGAGGCGGGGGCCGTGGCGCTGGCGCGCATCGGCGTCGGCCTGCTGGGGCTGATCGCCGTGGTGGCGCTGGTGATGGCCATCGTGCTGTGGCAGAAGGTGGGCGGCATGCAGGAGCAGCTCGCGCGCCAGAGCGCCGACGCCACCACCCAGGCGGCCGAAGCCAGGGCGCTCGCGCGCCAGGCCCAGGACGTGGTGCGCGACACCGCCGGCCGGCTGGCCCTCATGGAGTCGCGCGTGGCCGAGGTCGCGCTGCAACGCAGCCAGCTCGAGGAGCTGATGCAGAGCCTCTCGCGCTCCCGCGACGAGAACCTCGTGGTCGACATCGAATCCGCCGTGCGCCTGGCGCAGGAGCAGACCCAGGTCACGGGCAACGTGCAGCCGCTGCTGGCCGCGCTCAAGGCGGGCGAGCAACGCGTCGCGCGTGCCGCCCAACCGAGGCTTGCGCCGCTGCAGCGCGCCATGCAGCGCGACGCCGACCGCATCCGTGCCACCGCGAGCGGCGATGGCGGCGAGGCCCTGGCCCGGCTCGACGACCTGCTGCGCAGCGTGGACGAGTTGCCGCCCCTCAATGCGCTGGCCGTGCGCGGCGTCGGCGGCGGCGACGCCTGGCAGAACGAGGCCATTCCGGCCGATGCGGCGTGGTGGGAGCGCATCCTGCTGAGCGCGCGCAACGAACTGCGCTCGTTGGTGCGCGTGTCGCGCATCGATCGGCCCGAGGCCGTGCTGCTCTCGCCCGACCAGACCTTCTTCCTGCGCGAAAACCTCAAGCTCAAGCTGCTCAACGCGCGCCTCGCATTGCTGTCCCGGCAGGTCGACAACGCGCGTACCGAACTGGCGTCGGTGTCGGCGTCGCTGAACCGGTATTTCGACCCGGCCTCGCGCCGCGTGCAGCAGGCGGCAACGCTGCTGCAGCAGGTCCAGGCTGCGGTCAAGGCCTCGGCGCCACCGCGCATCGACGAGACGCTCGCGGCACTGGCCACCGCGGCCGCGGGGCGCTGAGATGAAGCACCCCCCAGGCCGCTTCGCGGCTCGCCCCTCTCTGGCGCCTTCGGCTTGGAGGGCGGCTGAGCCCGTACACAAAATGTCGGGTGGACATTTTGTGACTGGCGAAGAGCGAGGCCACTGGCCTCGCGCGGCCTGCAAGGCCTCCCCAGCGGCCTGGCCCCTCGACAAGATCAGGACAGGCCAGGGCCAGTTCCGCGGGTGCCCTGGAGGCTTCGCTTCGCTCGCCGACTCGTCGCGGCTGCGTGCAGCGACGACCGGTCTTGGCGAAGGAGGGGACTGATGCGCGCCGCACTGTGGCTCCTGGCGCTGTTCGGCATCGCTGCGGCGGTGGCGCTGTTCGCGGGCAACAACCAGGGCACGATCACCGTGTTCTGGCCGCCCACGCGGGTGGATCTGTCGCTCAACCTCGTGCTGCTGGTGCTGGTGGTGCTCTTCGTGCTCCTGCATCTGGCGCTGCGTGCACTGACGGCGCTGTTCTCGCTGCCGCGCCAGGCACGCCAGTGGCGCCTGCTGCAGAAGGAGCGTGCGCTGCACACGGCGCTGCTCGATGCCATGGCGCAGTTGCTGGCCGGCCGCTTCACGCGAGCCCGCAAGGCTGCCCAGGCAGCACTGGCGCAGGAGCGCATGCTCGCGGCCCTGGATGCCCGATTGCCGCAGGCCCAGCAAGTCCGCATCCTGGCCCACTTGCTGGCGGCGGAGGGTGCCCAGGCGCTGCAGGACCGTGCGGCGCGCGACGCCCACCTTCAGCAGGCCCTCAACGACGGCGAGGAGCGCGGCGCGCCGCCGCTGCCGAACGAGACGCGCGAGGGCGTCCAGTTGCGGGCCGCCCGCTGGGCGCTGGAAGACCGCGACCCGGCCGGCGCGCTGGCCCGTCTGGCCGAGCTGCCGCAGGGCGCTCAGCGCCGCACGCTGGCCTTGCGTTTGCGGCTCAAGGCTGCACGGCAGGAGCGCCGTACGCTGGAAGCCCTGGAAACCGCCCGGCTGCTGGCCAAGCACAGGGCCTTCCCGGAGGCGGGGGCGCAGAGCATCGTGCGCGGGTTGGCTTCGGATCTGATCGCCAGTGCCCACGACACCGAACAGCTGCGCCGGGCCTGGTCCGAGTTGGAGCCGACGGAGCGGGAGACGCCTGAAGTCGCGATCCAGGCCGCGCAGCGGATGGTGGCGCTGCATGGCGACCTGTCCCTGGCGAGGACCTGGCTGCTTCCCGTCTGGGAGCGTGCCGCCGCCGAGCCCAAGAGGCTGAGCGACGCACTGCGGGTGCGGCTCGTCCGCGCCCTGGAGGCGGGGCTCGACACCGTGGATGGCGACTGGCTGGCCCGCATCGAGGCCGCCCAACGGGCCAACCCGCGGGACCCCAACCTTCAGTATCTGGCCGGCATGGCCTGCATGAAGCGACAGTTGTGGGGCAAGGCGCAGCAGCTCCTGACCCAGGCGGGGCTGGGGCTGCAGGATGTTGCACTGCACCGTCGGGCCTGGATGGCGCTCGCCCGATTGGCCGAGGATCGGGGCGATCCCGCACAGGCCGCCGAGGCCTGGAAGCACGCTGCGCAGGCCGACTGAGCAGGTTCCCGGGGCGCGCGTCGATGCCCCGTTTTGGCTGAAACGCCGCCATATCGCGGCGAATCGCACACCGGCCATACGATGTAACCCAAGAAACATTTGGGAGCTTTCGCTTCGTAGGTTACAGTCGGAACTGTGTCCAAAAGTACTAATTGCGGATGCAGTTGGGGGCCCAGATTGGAACGAACTTCTACATTTTTTGCGATCGGCTTGACGGCGGCAGTCCTGGTTCTCCAGGGGTGCGCGGCCATCGGACCGGGTTTTGATTCCACCAAGGTGGCATTGCCGCCGCCGCTGGCTGCGGCCGACGACGGCACCCCACCGGAGGGAGCACTACGAGAGATCGATGCCGAGCTCGTGACCCGCATGAAGGCCCGGCAGCCGGCGACGATCAGCGACGACGTCCGGGCTTTGCTTGGCACGCCCGAGAAGTACCGGATCGGCGCGGGTGACGTGATCGGCATCACGGTGTTCGACCATCCCGAACTGATCTCCAGTGCCATCCCGGCCACGACCGTGGCCGATCCGGCCAGCGTGTCGCCCGCTCCGGGCTTCATCGTGTCGGACACGGGCCAGCTCGCGTTTCCCTACGCCGGCACCTTGAAGGTCGAGGGCATGACGGTGCAGGAACTCGAGGACACGCTGACCCGGCGCCTGGCGAAGGTGTTCCGAGAACCCCAGGTGAGCGTCCGTGTCTCGGCCTTCCGGAGCAAGCGCGCCTACGTCGAGGGGGAGGTGAAGAACCCGGGGCTGCAGGTCTTCACCGACATTCCCATGACCTTGCCGGAAGCGATCAACCGCGCGGGCGGCATCCTGCCGACGGGCGATCGGTCTTTCGTCACGCTCACGCGCGGCAGCAAGACCACCAACATCGACCTGATGCAGATGGGCGAGGTCGGCGTCGACCCGACGCGCATTCCGCTGCTCAATGGTGACATGGTCATGGTTCGCAACCGCGAAGACCGCAAGATCTTCGTGATGGGCGAGGTGCTGCGTCCGGCGGCCATCCTGATGAGAAATGGGCGCCTGAGCCTGAACGACGCGCTGGGAGAAGCCGGCGGCGTCGACCTGGGCACGGCCAACCCGCGGCAGATCTACGTGGTGCGCAACCAGCCGGGAGGCGGCCAGACCGTTTTCCACCTCGACGCGCGCACCGCCACTGCGCTGGCGCTGGCCGATACGTTCCCGCTCGAGCCCAAGGACGTGGTGTACGTCGATCCGGTCGCGCTTGTGCGCTGGAACCGCATCGTGACCCTGATCCTGCCGTCCGCGACGACCGCCAGCACCATTCGCAGCACCTACAAGTAGGTACGTGGTGTCCATCCGGCGGATCCTCATCGTGTGCACAGGCAACATCTGCCGAAGCCCCATGGCGGAGCGCGTGATGCGCGACGCGCTGCCGGGTTTCGACGTGTCGTCTGCGGGCACGCACGCCCTTGTCGGGGCGGGCGCCGACGAGACCGCCCGTGCGTTGATGCAGGCGCGCGGCCTGCCGATCGACGAGCATCGCGCACGCCAGCTGGACACCCGCCTCTGCCATGAGGCGGACTTGGTCCTCGTGATGGAAAGTGCCCAGCGGCAATGGATCCAGCAACGGCATCCGGAGAGCACCGGCAAGGTGTTTCGCCTGACCGAGCAGTTGCGGGTCGATGTGCCCGACCCCTACCGGCGAACCCTGGCCTCCTTCCAGACCGCGCTGGCCCTGATCGACCAAGGAGCCCAGGCCTGGGCCGAACGAATCTGCAGAGTGACCCCATCATGAAGTCATCGACCGTTACCCCTCCCTCTTCTTCATTTGGTTCCGGCTTCCAGGGTGGCGCCGATGGCGAGGAGGTCGAACTCGGCCACTACATCGATGTCGTTGTCGCCAATCGATGGCTGATCGCCATCGTGACGCTGGTGGTGCTGGCCTGCGGTATTGCCTACGCCTACCTGACGCGACCGGTCTACGAGGCCAACCTTCTGGTGCAGGTCGAGGACAGCGAGGCAAGCGCCAGCAAGAGCTTCCTCGGCGAAGCGAGCGCGCTCTTCGATGTCAAGACACAGGCGAGCGCCGAGATGGAAATCATGCGTTCGCGCATGATCGTGGGCAGCGCCGTCGAGGCCACCCATCTGTACATCGACGCGCATCCGCGCTACGTGCCGCTGATCGGCGGGTGGTTGTCGCGTCGCGCCACCGCGCTGTCCGCCCCCGGTTTCCTCGGCTTCGGCGGCTACACGTCGGGCACCGAACGCATCGACGTGAGCCGTTTCAACGTTCCGCCGAATTTCGAGAACACGCCTTTCATCCTCACGGCGCAGGAAGGGGGCCGGTATTCGCTCTCGCACAAGGGCTTGAGCCAGGCGATGGAGGGAAGCGTCGGCCAGTTGTTCCAGACCACGCTTCAGCCCAGCGGCAAGAAGATCGAACTGTTGGTCGATCGCCTCGACGGCAAGCCCGGCGCACAGTTCGTGCTCGCTCGCGCGCCGACGCTGGGCACGATCGAGGGTTTGCAATCCCGGCTCGTTCTCGCGGAGCGCGGCCGGCAGTCGGGTGTCATCAGCGCGACGCTCCAGGACATCGATCCTGAGCGGCTTGCGCGCGTGCTGAATGCCATCGGCACGCAGTACGTAAACCAGAACATCGAGCGCAAGGCAGCCGAGGCACAGAAGACGCTCGCTTTCCTGGATGTGCAACTTCCCCTGTACAAGAAGCAGCTGGAACAGTCCGAAGAGATCTACAACCGATACCGCAACCAGAAGGGAACGGTTGCCTTCGACGAAGAGGCAAAGCTGATCCTCACCAACTCGGTCGAATTGCAGACCAAATTGCTGGAAGCACAGCAGAAGCGTCGTGAACTCGAGAGCCGGTTCACTGCCGCGCATCCGATGGTGCAGACGCTCGATGCGCAGATCGCCGCCTACTCGCGCCAGATTGGTGAGATCCAGAGCCGGATCAAGGGCCTGCCCGCCATCCAGCAGGACGCCGTCCGGATGGAGCGCGAGGTCCGAGTGAACACGGGCCTGTACCAATCCCTGCTGAACCAGGCGCTGCAACTGCGTCTGGTCAAGGAAGGCAAGGTCGGTACGGTCCGCCTGCTCGATGCGGCTGTACAGCCCGAGGTGCCGATCAAGCCCAATCGGCGCCTCATCGTGATGGCCTCCCTGGGCGCCGGCCTGATGGCAGGCCTTCTACTGGCGCTGCTGCGCAACGCCTTGGTGGAGCAGCGCCTGCGCGATCCGCACGAGGTCGAAGAGAACATCCACCTGCCGGTGTTCTCGTCGATTCCACACAGCAAGGTGCAGACCTCGATCGGGCAGCGCCGCCTCACCGGAGCGACCGGGGTGCGGCTGCTGGCCGTCGAACAGCCCGACGAGCCCGCGGTCGAAAGCCTGCGCAGCCTGCGCACGGCGATGCAGTTCGCCATGCTCGAGTCGCCGAACAACCGCGTCATGATTACCGGCCCGACCCCGGGGGTCGGCAAGAGCTTCGTGACGGCGAACTTCGCGGCGCTGATGGCTGCGGCCGGCAAGAAGACCTTGTTGATCGATGCCGACCTGCGGCGCGGCCACCTGCACCAGTACCTGGGCCTGCAGCGGCACGGCGGCCTCTCCGAACTCATCGCGGGAAGCCTGACGATCCAGCAGACTGTCCATCGCGACGTGGTGCAGAGCCTCGACTTCCTGGCCACCGGCCAGTTGCCGCCCAATCCGGCGGAACTCCTGACCTCGGCATCCTTCCACAGCGTCCTCGAGCGCCTGTCGGAACAGTACGACCTCGTCGTCATCGATACGCCGCCGGTGCTGGTGGCCTCGGACGCGACCACCATTGCCGCCCAGGCCGGCACGGTGCTGCTGGTGGCGCGCGCGGCGGTGTCCACGATGGGCGAACTGCGCGAGAGCACCCGCCGCCTGTCGCTCGGCGGCAAGGTGGCCAGCGGTGTGCTGCTCAACGGCATGGAGGCCAAGCGCCGGAACTTCAGCACCTACAAATACGGGCGCTACCGCTACACCAACTACAACTACGAGAGCATCCTGCCGGAAGAGCAGTGAGCAATAAGAAAGGCGCCGCAAGGCGCCTTTCTTCTTTGGGCTGCGGCGCTACGCGCGGCAGCGCCCCGGTGTGGTCCTCGCGTCAGGAGGTGCGCACGCGCTCTGCCGCGGCGCTGGCGCCTTGCTGCACCACGCTCTGGAGTGCCGACTCGAAGCGCCGGAGCACCGCGCCCTGGTCGAGGTGCTCCTCGGCATAGGCACGCGCGGCAAGCCCGAACTGCGCGCGCCGCTCGGGCGCCGACGCCAGCGTGCGAATGGCGTTCACGAGCGCCTCGGGGTCTTCCGGCGGCACGACCACGCCGCACCGGGACACCACGGTGGCCAGTTCGGTGCCTTCGTGGGCCGTGGCGATCACCGGCCGGCCGCTGCTCAGCATCCCGGTGAGCTTGGACGGCATCACCAGGTCGGCGGCATCGGCGCGCTGCGGCAGCAGATGGATGTCGGCCAGACCGAGCAGATCACCCAGCGCCTCGACTGGCTGCAGGTTCAGGAAGCTCACTCGGGGCAGTCCGGCGCAGCGTGCCTCCAGCGTCTCGCGCGCGGGCCCGGAGCCACAGAAGACGAAATGGATGTCGGTGCGGTCGCGCAGCGCGAGTGCGCAGTCGCCCAGGATTTCGAGGCCCTGCTTGCCGCCCATGTTGCCGGAGTACAGGGCGACGACCTGGTCGTCGCCGATGCCCAGTTCCTCGCGGAAGCGGCTCCTGCGTCCCAGCGGCCGGATGGCGGTGATGTCCGCCCAGTTGGGCAACGACACCAGCCGAGCATCGACCACACCCTTGCTGCGCGCTCGTTCCATCATGCGCTGCGAAATCGTCGACACGCGGGTGAAGCGCCCCATCAGCCAGCGTTCCAGGGCAAGCACGGCCCGCTTGGAGCGCTCGCCCTTCAGCACGCCGAGTGCGAAGGCCGCATCGACCTCGTAGTCCTGGATGTGCAGCCACGAGGCTGCACCACGCAGGCGGCAGAACGCCAGCGCGGCGGGTGTGCAGAACAACGGCGGCTCGGTGACCCAGACCACGTCGGGCTTCCAGCGCCATTGCGTGAACAGCAGGGGTGCGCTCGCGAGCGCAAAGCTCGCCAGGTGGACCAGTCGCTTGAGGCCGGACACCTTGCGCGGCACCCACAAGGGCGCACGCAGCACGGTCACGCCGTTGCGCTGTTCGCGCAGGTAACGCCCGGCGCGGTAGGGCACCTGGACTTCCCATTCGGGGTAGTAGGGAGGCGCAGTGATCACCCGCACTTCATGCCCCGCCGCGGCGAGCCATTCCGCCATTTCTCCCGAGTACTTGCCGATACCGGTCAGTTCAGGAGCGTAGTTGATGCCGTAGATCAGGATCTTCATGCAGCGTCGGTGCGAAGCACGCGCTTCTTGATGGGCGTTGCGGGATTGCCCGTGTAGATGGTCCAGGGCTCGGCGTCGCGCATGAGCACGGTGCGTGCCCCGATCACGCTGCCTTCGCCCACGGAGACACCTGGGCCGACGAAGGCTTCCGCCGCCACCCAGGCCTGGTCGCCGATGCGGATCGGCCGCGCCACCAGTTGGAAATTTGGGTCACGCACGTCGTGCGTGCCGGCGCAAAGATGTGCGCGCTGCGACACCACGACGCGCTCGCCCAGCGATATGGGAGCCATGCAATAGCAAATGACACCGGGCCCCATGCACGCGTGGGCCTTCATCTCGAGGAGCGGGGGATACCAGATCCTGGCGGACCCGTAGACCCGCGCCGTCGGATGCACGCGCGCGCCGAAGAGCGAGAGCAACAACCTCCGCCACGCGTGCAGCGGCGGCGGTGTCCAGGACGCCAGGCACAGCCAGGTGATGCCCCAGCATGCGCGGAACAGTCGGTGGCCCAGGGTGAAAGTGGGGCCGCCCTCGAGCGGCTTGCTCATGCGTGCGTCCAGCAGGCTCATGGCGTCACTCCCATCAGGCGGCTGGCGGGCACTTCCGTAGAGTCGAGCTGGCTGCCGATCAGGCTGGCCAGATGTGCTGCCGCCGCGTCGATGCGAAAGCGCTTCTCGAAGCTTTGTCGTGCGGCAAGCGATGCGCGCTTGCGCTCGTCGTCGGAAGCCTGGAACCACTGGCGCAGCGCACCGAGCGTGCCCTCCACGGTGTCGTTGCCCACCCAGCCGGCACCATCGTCGGCGATCTCTCGCCAGATGTTGACTTTGTCGGAGATGGCGACAGGACGGCCGCAAGCCAGTGCTTCTGCCACGGCAATACCGAAATTCTCCTGGTGCGAAGGCAGGCAGAACAGTTCCGCCGCGTAGAACGCACCCCACTTCAGGTCGCCGGTCAGCATGCCGGTCCAGGTGATGCGGTCTGAGGTACCGGCCTTGTGGGCCAGTTGCCGAAGTTGGGCAAGCCAGGCCTCCTCGCCGGGGCCGGCCATCACGAGGTGCAGGCGCTGGTCGTCCCGCGCAAGTTCGGCAAAGGCCTCGATCAGCAGGTCGCAGCCTTTCTTTTCCTGAATGCGTCCGAGGAACAGCAAAAGGCGCTTGTCGGCCAAGCCGGGAAACTGAGCATGGAAGGCCTGCCTCAGGTTGCCCGAGTCGGGCGGCACGTCGGCAGTGCCGAAGGCGGTCACCCATTCCTGCCGAGGCCGGTAGAGCCAGAACGACTCGCGTGCCAGGCGTCGTTCTTCTTCGCAGGTGAACAGGACAGCGCGCGCGTCGCGTAGCACGCGGTATTCGGCCCAAGGCCAATACAGCCACTTCTTGAGATGTTTGAGCGGGTAGGCCCGCTTGAACCAGGGGTCGAGCATGCCGTGGGTGAACACGAAATAGGGCACCGCGCCGCGGGCCAGCGCACGCCAGGTGGCCAAGCCGTGGTATTGCCAAAGGCCATCGACCACCACCGCGTCGAAGCGTGCGGCGTTGGCCTTGAGCCAGGGCAGCAGGCGACGGCTGTATCGGTAGCCGGCACGGCCATCGCCCATCGGATGCACCGCGGCCGGATAGCCGGCAGCGAAGTTGGTGTCCGGCGCATCGAGCGACGCGACCTCGACTTGGTGACCCAGTCGCAGCAGTTCGGAGTCGAGGCGCCGCGCAGCTTCGGCTGGGCCCCCGCTCTTCGGATCAATGGTGGGGATGACCCGCAAGATGCGCATGAGGCGGGGTTGGACGTTCACAGCACGTATCCAGCGGCGCGGTGGAAGTAGGTCGCGTCGCGCGGCATCGCCTTGACCGGCGTGGCCGGCGTACCGGCGTATAGCTGGTACGACTCGGCGTGCGCCTTGTTCAGCACCGAGCCCGCACCGAGCACCGAGCAGTCGGGCAACACGCTGCCGGCCAGCACGACGCAGGCGGTGCCGACGAAGCAATAGGCCCCGATCGTTACCGGCTGAGCGCGCTGGACAGAGCGCCCGATGTCGATGCTGTGGGTGAGGATTTGCGTGCGAAAACCCGCCAGCGTCGAATGATGGCCGATGCTCACCCGGTCCGTGCAGTCGATGAGGTGGCGGTTGGTGATCGCAGCCTCTCTGCCCAGTACAAGTGAGGGGTCCCGGCCGGTGTCGTCGGCGAAGTGTGTGGGATGGCCGGCCGAAAAGCCCGAAATCCAGTTCAGATTGCCGACGATGCCGTTCTCGCCCATCGACAACCGCGCCAGTCCCTTGATCATCGTCAGGTGCCCGATGCGTGCACCTTCGCCCATCGTGAGCTGTCCGACACTCACCAGCGAGAGGCCGATGCGTGCCGACGGCGCGATGTCGTGGCCGAGCGCATGCACCATCACCAGCCGCCGCAGGCGCCAAGGCAGGAGCGCGAGCAGTGCAGCCGTCAACAACGACCTCATCGGGCCTGCTCCAACACACGGCGGTACAGCGCCTCGTACGAATCGATCATGCCGCGCTTGGTGTACTTGGTGGCGTTGGCCAGGCCGCGTGCCGTGATCTCGGGCAGGCGCGCTGCATGATTCAGCAGCAGGTTGGCGATGCCCTTGTGGTCATAGGGGGGGGCGGCAAGGGCGGCTTCGCCGCCGATCTGATTCATGGGGGGCAAATCGGCAACCACCACCGGACACCCGCAGGCCTGCGCCTCGATGATCGGCCAGCCGAAGCCTTCGCTGGTCGAGGGAAAGACCAGCGCCAGCGCCGTCGAGTAGATGCCGCGGAGTTGCTCGATGTCGAGTCCTTCGATGACCAAAATCCGCTCATCCAGTTGGTGCTCGGCGGCGAAGGCCTGCATCTCGGCGTTCAGCGGCGGCCCGACCAGCACCAGCCTCAATTCCGGCCAGCGCTGCCGACCGCTGTCGGATCGGGCCAGTTCGGCGAAGGTGCGCAGTACGGTAAAGCGGTTTTTGCGCGGCAGATCGGTGCCGACGTGGAGCAGGAAGTCGTCGCCGCGCCGTATGCCCAAGCTTGCCAAAGCGGTATAGGCCGCGTCGGCGGGCACCGGATGGAAGTCGTCGTTCAGTCCATTCGAGACCAGCGCCGTGCGCTCTGCCTCGGCGATGTTCAAAGCGAGCAGATCGGTCCGGGTTTTCTCCGAGGCGCAGGCCACGGCGTCGGCGCGGCCGAGGCCGCGCTTGATGAGCCACTGGAACAGGCGGCCCGTGGCAGACATCTGCCAGCCATCGATCATGCCTTCGCCCGCCTGGATGGCGATCACGTCGTGGCAGGTGATCAGGTTCGGCTTGCGCCGCACCGGGCGGATATACATCGAGTTCGAATGGTCGCAGACGTGCACGATGTCGGCCCAGGCCGCCTCGCGGCGCAGCCGGGGCGGATAAAGCAGAAATTTGTCGACATATCGCAGCCACTTGTTCAGGCGACTGTGCGGTGCGAGTTTTCCCACCACCATCGGCGGATGCACCAGGCGCACTTCGTGTCCGCGGACAGCCAGTTCGTCGTGCATGACGCGGGCGAAGGCCAGCATGCTCCGCTGCTCGTCGTGGACCGAATTGCCGATCAACAAGATTTTCATGGTGCAGGTTTTCTCAAGCGGGGCGTGCAGGGCGGTCGATCCGACGGGCGGCGATTGCTTCAGCAGCACCAATGCGCAGTCCACGGGCCGCCGGTGCGATCGCCGCGGGCGCGAAGCGCAAGGCCAAGACCCCGAACGCCAGCAACAGGCCAATGGCGGCGTTGACGGTCAACTGTCCGATGGCGGACCAAGTGGCCAGCGCGACCGCCAGCGTCAGCCAGACGAGCAGCGGCGAGGGCGAGCCGCTGCGCGCCGCCACGCGCCAGGCAGCCAGCAGGCCGACCAGCGCAATGGCCAACTTGGCCAAGATAAACATGGCGCCCATGAGGCCGCCCTCCAGCAGTGTGCGGGCGGACTCCGTTTCAGCCAGCAGAAAGCTGCGTTCGCCGGTCTGGAAGTACCCGGCGAGGTTGGAGCCGGAGCCCAGCCCGTGTCCCAGCCAGGTCATGCGGTTGTAGGTTTCGGGTTCGCCGGCAAAAATGGCGGTGATCCGCTCGCCGAGGTTTTCCGCCTCGGACGCCGCCTCGAAGCGCTGCTGTGTCGCCTCCACCGCGTCACCGAACACGAGCGAGGCGCCTGCCAGCAGCAGGCCCGAGAGGACCAGCCCGGCCAAGGCATACAGCTTGGTCGCGCCGCGGGAGAACCACATCGAACCCAGCAAGTAACCGCCTAGCATCACGCCGTAGAGGATGATCGCCGCGCGGGAGCCGCTGAGGATCGTGCCGACCAGCAGCGATGCGAAAGCCAACGCGAAGAGCAGCCGCGTGCTGCCGCTGCGGGGTGCCAAGCGCGGATAGGCGAACGCCGCCGGGAGCGCTAGCGCCAAGAAGGTGGTGTAGCCCAGCGTGAAGCTGAAAGTGCCGGTGGGTCGCACGATGCCTGCCACCACCACGAAGATGTCGCGCTCATCGGTGTCCAGCTGGAGATTGATGAGGGCGCCTGGCGGCGACCGCTGCTGCAGAACGACCAGCGGCGTCATCAGGATCAGCAGCACCAGCACCACCTGGATGCTGCGGCGGTAGTCCAGTGCGGTCATCGAGATCGCGGCGGCATACCCGAACCATAGGTACAGAAGCCAGAAGCGCAGCCCGATCAGCAGAACCTCCGGCGAGGACTGGTTGACGACGATCTGGACCAACCCCCAGGTGATCAACAGACCGCTCCAGACCAGCAGCAACTGCGCAGGCAGGCGCGAGAAGGAGAGTGCGCCGCGCCGGATGGCGTACCACACCGTATAGATCGCCAACAGATCGCGCAGCAGCACCAGGGGCAGTGTCAACGAGCTTGAAACCCATTTGCGCAGGGCGCCTTCGAGCACAACAATAAGCAGCACCGCGACGAAGAGCTTGCCGGCGCGGCTCATCCTGGGGGACGCGTCGCGCGACCTGGGCAGGGGATAAGGTGAAGTCGTCATGCTGTCAATCGCTCCCGGAACAGTTCACGGGCCCGGCGCCGATAGCTGCGCCAAGTGAACTCCTGCGCGGCCCGTAGAGCGTGCGCACGAGCATCGCGCAGCCGCTGCGGCTCGCCCAGCAGCGCGCGCACCTGTCGATATAGCGACTCCACATCGGGCTCGACAATCCAGCCGCTGCCGGTGTACTGCTCGATGATGGCCTTGGCGCCGGTTTGGGTCGACACGATGGCGGGGGTGCCGCAGGCCATCGCTTCGGCGACCACCATACCGAACGAATCGAAGCGCGATGGCAGCAGCAGGCAATCCGACTCGCCCAGCATCGCATAGAGTTGCGACTGTGGAACGCTGGGGTGATAGACCGCATTGGGGGTGTCGTTCACCAGCGCCAGCAGTTCGCCATCGCCCACGCCGCCAACGAAGTGCACTTCGCAGGACAGCCCTTCGCAGTGCAGTCGGCGGAACACGGAGACGATGGTGTCGATCGCCTTGCGATAGCTGAGCACGCCGGCAAAGACGAAGCGGGGTTTGGCGTGAGTGGTGACGGGTTGCGGCTGGTCGAAGGGCAACTCGGCGCCCAGCAGCAGCGAATGCACCTTCTCGACCGGCACCGAGTGGTCGGTATAGCTGCGCGCCGCTAGCGGGGAGCAGGTCAGCACCAGATCGGCCTGTGCAACCTCCAAATCCTTGCGCCGGTTGATCTCGTCGGTGTAGGCAGTGTTTGGCACGTCCATCAGGCGCGCGCCAGCAGCGTGGTGCAGCGAAGGTGCGTCCAATACGCATAGTGCATCGATCGCCTTGGCGGCACAGAAGGTGTGATACGCCGCGTTCTCGTAGGCCACCACCACCTTCGGCCGCAGTTGGGCGATCTGGCGCGCGGTCCACCAGTCGTAGGCGTGCTGCATCCGATGAAAGAAGTCCGACTTCGAGTACGGCAGCGGCAGCGCCATGCCGATGCGAGCCAGCAGTTGGAACGACGCCGGGTGGCGGCGCAGTGTGTGCGGGATGTCGACCCGCCGTATGCGTTGCTTATAGCGGTTTGGCAGCCAGAAGGGAACATCGCTGCCGTCAGCCGTTACCGGCACGCCGGACCAGAACGCCTGCAGCAGGTCTTCCTCGTGCAGCGCCAGTGCGAGTTGGTGCGAATGCTGCAAGCCGAAATGGCTCACGAAAACCGAACCCGGCGGCGTCATGCGGAGGTTTCTCTCTTCTGGGAGCCTTGCTGATGCTCGCCGCGGGACGAGAAGGAGTCGTCGAATGTCATGGCCAGTTCGTCATGGACGGCTCTCGAGGTCTGCCGCTTCCGGATGGTGGACAGGTGCTCGAGGTATTCGGCCGCGACAGAGGAGGCACGGTAGGGCGTCAGGTGGAGATCCACGGCTGAGTCCAAGGCTTCCGCAGATGGTTCGGCGCGTCGCTGCAGTTCCTTCTCAAGCATGTCGGCGAGCGATTCCGCGCTTCCGGGCCTGAACAACCGTCCGCACGCGCCCACCGCTTCGGGCAACCCGCCGATGTCACTGGCGACCACCCGCAGGCCGCAAGCCAACCCCTCGAGGACCACCACACCAAAGGGCTCCTGCCATCGCGACGGCACCACCAAAACGCGATGGGCGGCGAGCGTGCGGGCGAGGGCAGGCCCCGATCGTTTGCCGAGAAATGCGATCGACTCGGCGAGGCCGAGGCGATCAGCCTGGTCGCGCAGCGCGGCCTCCTCGGGGCCCGACCCCACAATCGACAGGGTCGGGCGGATGCCGCGCGCGTGGAGGACGGCCATCGCATCGACGAGCAGATCCACGCCTTTGTCGTCGACCAGCCGCCCCAGGAACACCAGATCGCCAAGCGGCGTCCTCTGTGGTTGTGGTTTGAAAGTTTGGTCGTCGTATGGGTTGCGTATCACCCCGACCCGACCGGGCAGGCTCGCCGCCACTGCACCGCTGACCGCCAAGTTCTTGGTAACCCAATGCATTGCCAGCCGCTTCACGCGGTCTTGCCAGGCCACCGTCCCATCGGGCCGCTGGAGCCAGGTGTGGTACGTGACCAGGGAGGGCGTTCGCAGCAGAACGGCCGGCCACAGGTAACGCAGGGAAATGTTGGACTGCAGGTGAACATCGCACCATTGCAGCAGCCGTGCGGTCTGTCTCGCGTTCGGACGCCGGTAAACCTCGTAAGGTAGCGCATCCTCTCCGTCGGCTGGCGTGTGGGTGATGACGCGGACATGGTGTCCCGCCGCGACGAACTCGCGAGCAAGCGTGGCCGACACGAATTCGATGCCGCCGAGCTGCGGCAGAAAAGCGTGGCTCGTGAGAAGGATGTTCATCGGACCCGTCGATCCGTGGACGCGCACCGCCGGACCGCCGGGGCGCTCCTGGCTGCATGGCGGCACGAAGGAGGCGCCGATCATTTCAGATCCCCTCTCACATGCGCATGCACCAGGTCTGCCAAGGTCGCGCTGATCATGGCGAGCGGAAAGCCGAACTGGAACATCAGCACACCTTTCAGTGTGGCCAGATCCAGAAAGCTGGGGCACAACGCACACCACAGGCAGAACACCGGAATCTGGATCAGGGTCCAGCGGTTCCATCCACGGTTGGCGGCCAGCCGCCACATCGTCATCGAGAGGATCACCGTCGCGCTGTAGATGCTGGCGATCAGCACTTCGTGCTGCAGGTGAGCGTAGTTCGGGCCGATGAGCAGGAGCAGCAACGACGGTGCCAGCGCTGCGATCACGACCAGCACCAGACCTGGCACCAGCCCGAGAAGCGACCAGGCCATGAAGGTGGACAGCGTGCGACTCTTCGTCTGGCTGAAGCGTGGAATCGCAAAGGCGGACACGAGCATGGACACGGGCACGAAAAGCTGCGCGAGGCGGCCCAGCGCCCCGAACGATGCGGTCTCCACCGGAGCACTCATCGCCGCCAGCAGAAACATCGGAATCTGCGACTGGATGCAGTAATACAGTTCGACCGGCAACTGTCGCAGGGTGACGGATCGAATCTCCTTGCGATCGGACTCCACCAGCTTGGCAGAGTCCACCGGAACTTCCTGCCTCGCCCATTTCTGCACGAACGGGACGCGCAGCGTGGCGCCGATGACAGCCAGGGCGGTCACCAGGAGGATCGACACGCCGTTCAGCAGATGAAGCAGGGCGACCGCCGCGAGCCGGGCTGCTCCCAATGCGGCTTCGAGCGATTGCAGACGTGCCGCCCGCTGCGCGAATAGCAGGATCTGGTCCGT
The DNA here is from genome assembly GCA_018241185.1 of Pseudomonadota bacterium. GTDB lineage: Bacteria > Pseudomonadota > Gammaproteobacteria > Burkholderiales > Burkholderiaceae_C > Xenophilus. Next base: position 21,594 of record JAFEEH010000254.1, read on the forward strand.
GATGTGGGACTTCAGCTCCATGAACCACTGGATCATCAGCAGGGTCAGCAGCGCGACCACCAGCCACACCGACGCGCCCGCCTTGAGCAGCAGCCAACTGGCGATCGCAAGAAAAAACGGCAGGACCACCGCGGAGATCAGATGTCGTTCGCGCCGGCAGGCGGCGAGCGCTTCGGCCGCACGCTGGCGATCGGGCCAGACTCGGCCGACGATGGTCGAAAAGGCGATGTTGACGCCGCCCATGGTCAGCACCGTCAGCGCTCCGGTCAATATGGCGAGCACCGTGTAGATCGCATAGTCGTTGACGCTCAACCATCGCGTCAACAGCAAGCCTGTGACGGCCGAGAGTCCCTGCGCCGCGAGCGCGCCGGTCAGAAACCCGGCAACACTCTTGAACCGGCCTCGCCATGACGCATTCATGCGACGCTTGTCCTCCCGCCGTGGCTGTGGAGATGCCACCAGGTCCTGCTCGAGCGCGACGGTGCCTTGGACGGGGTTTTCCATGGGATCGTCAGGGGCGGGCGAAGCGGATCGGATTTGCAAAGGCGGATTCTGACCCTGCCTCGGCGGGGATCACGCTCAGCGCGACCCCTCGGCCATGAACACCGCACGGAAGGTGCGCAGCAGAATCTTGATGTCGAGCCAGAGCGACCAGTTGTCGACATAGTAGGCATCGAGCTCGACGCGCTTGGCATAGGGAAGGCGGTTGCGGCCGCTCACCTGCCACAGCCCGGTGATACCCGGGCGCATGGCGCAGTAATGCGACCAGTGCTTGCCGTACAGGCTTCGTTGCCGTTCCATGCAGGGCCGCGGACCGACGAGGCTCATGTCTCCCTTGAGCACGTTCCAGAACTGCGGCAGTTCGTCCAGGCTGGCACGGCGGATCAGATGGCCCATGGGGGTGATGCGAGGATCCTCCTCCAGCTTCTGGAAGGTGTCCCATTGCGTACGCGCCATGTCGTTCTTGCTCAGAAAATCGTCGAGCACGGCATCTGAGTTGTGGACCATGGACCGGAACTTGTAGAACTTGAAGCGTTCTCCGTTCTGGCCCAGGCGGCTCTGCCAGTAGTGGATCGGCGCGCCCATGCTGATGCGCACGCAGAGTGCGACCAGCAGGTACACCGGACCCAGCAGCGCAAAGAACACCAAGGCGCCCACGATGTCCATCGACCGCTTTGCGGCACGTTCCAGCCAATGCATCTTCCGGCCAACCACCGGATTCGGCGTGGCAGCAGTGCCCCCACCTCCAGGTGGCATGTGGCGTGCGATGGGCCCTTGCGCTGTCGAGTCAGAACGAAACATCACCATTTCCTTCGAGAGGGGTGCCTTGCTGCCAGGGCGCTGAGACACCTGTCAAAGTAACTCTTTTCTACTAATGGGCCGCCATTGAATCACAGGCGATCCGCCTTGTCGTGTCAGCATTGGTCGTATGCCGTTTGCGACAAAATATGTAACTTGCTGCCTCGTTCCCGACCCTCTCGACCGCCCCGATCTTCGGTTGTTGCGCTGCAGCAAGGTGATTCAAATTGTAGTCCTTTCGGCTGACAGATATCTGAATTTCTAACTTAAGTACTCTTTTTCGTGGCCTAGTTCACCGCTCTGGGGCGAGACTCGATGTTTGTAACAAAAGTGTTTTGCAAGGCACAGTTCAGCAGCCGGGAAACAAATGCAAAACGCCCGCTCCGAGGGCCGGAGCGGGCGTTTCGTGTTGGCCCGGTGTGGCGGTGGGCCTCCGCCGCCCTGCGGGCGGCCGGGTCAGGGCGCTGGGGTGCCCGTCACGATGGACTGTTTTCGAAGGGCAAGGTCAAGGTCGCCAGATCCTTGCGGGTCTCTACCAGTACCAATGGGCCGTCGTCGAGGACGACCACGGCGGGTCGCTCGCGCGGGACGTGGATCGGACGAGGCTCGGCGTCGATGGCCGCCCGTACCGCCGCCACACGCTCGGCGTCCGAGTTGACCCACTGCAAGCCGGCACCCTCGGCGATCCGGGCCAGTTCCGCTGCAGGCAGGTCGAAGGCAGACACCTTGGGCAGCGCCGGTCGGCTTGAGGACGGCCTTGCGGGAGCGGGCGGCGCAGACACCGTCGCCGCAGCAGGAGGCGTCGGCGTCCCGCCTGCCGCGGCCGCCATCGGCGAGTCAACTGTTGCTTCGGCTTCATTTGCAGATTGCGCGGTCGGCGCCCCGATGCCGGTTTCGCGCTCACCTTCACGGCCCTCGCGCGGCGCGCGTTCGCGGCGGTCCCTGCCATACCGGTCGCGAGACCGTCCGCGTCGGTCATCGCCCTCGCGGCGTGCGATGTCGCCCTCGACTGGCGAGTCTTGAGGTGCAGCGCCGTTTGCCACCGGGGCGTCGACGACTTCGCCGCTCTCGCTCCGTTCGGCGGCTTCGGCCGGCCTCGGAGCTCGGCGTTCGCGCCGGCCTTCACGCGGCGCCTGCTCGTCGCCTGCGCCGGAGAGGTCCGAGGCTGCGGCGCGGGGTTCGCGGACGACGCCCTCGTCGCGGCGCGCGTCGCCGCGATCGCGGCGGTCACCCTGACGGCCGCGCGGTGCGCGTTCGGCGCCGGCCTCACGCTGCTCGTCGGTTGCCGCCGACACGGCGCCCTGGGCCGGCGCTGCCTTGTCGCCCAACTCCTGGTCGCGGGCTTCGATCGACTCGCGACGCTCGCCACGGCTGCCGCGGCGCTCGCCATCGCGCGGCGGACGTGCATCGCCGCGCAGTTCGCGGCTTCCTTCGACGCGGCCCTCGCGGCGTGTGTCACTGCCACCGCCCTCACGGCGCTCACCGTTGCCGCGGCCCCCGCGGCGTTCGCCGTCGCGGGCGGAACGACCTTCACCATCACGACCGCGGCCTTCGCCACGACCGCCGCGGCGCTGCTCGCCCCGACCGCCCTCGCGGCGCGCCGGCTTGGCCGCGTCGGCCGCCGGCTCAGCCGGCGCAGGCGCTGGTGCCGGGGCGGGTGCGCCCTGGGCGCCGCCACCGAACAATCCCTTGAGCCAGGCGAAGAAGCCGCGTTCGGCCGGTGCACGCGGCGTCGCCGGAGCTGGTGCGGCCACCGGGGCTTGCACCGGCGCGGGCGCCGCGACTTCCTTGGGCGCCACCACGGGCGCCGGCGCATCGGGCAGCACGCCCTTGATGACCGGGGTCTGCCTGTTGGTCGGTTCCTGCGCGCGTCGCGTGACGTGGGTCGGGTCCTCGACTTCCTCGGCCATGGTGTAGCTGGCGCGCAGGTGGTCCAGGCGCGGGTCGTCGTGCTTGAGGCGCTCGAGCTTGTAGTTCGGCGTCTCCAGCGTCTTGTTGGGCACCATCAGCACGTTCACGCGCTGCTTCAACTCGATCTTGGTGATCTCGGTGCGCTTCTCGTTCAGGAGGAATGAGGCCACTTCGACCGGCACCTGCACATGCACGGCGGCCGTGTTGTCCTTCATCGACTCTTCCTGAATGATCCGCAGGATCTGCAGGGCGCTCGACTCGGTGTCGCGGATGTGGCCCGAGCCGCCGCAGCGCGGGCAGGGGATCGACGAGCCTTCCGACAGCGCCGGCTTCAGGCGCTGGCGGCTCATTTCCATGAGGCCGAACTTGCTGATCGAGCCGAACTGCACGCGGGCGCGGTCCTGGCGCAGCGCGTCGCGCAGGCGGCTTTCGACCTCGCGGCGGTTCTTCGACTCGTCCATGTCGATGAAGTCGATCACGATCAGGCCGCCCAGGTCGCGCAGTCGCATCTGGCGGGCCACTTCGTCGGCAGCCTCGAGGTTGGTGCGGGTTGCGGTCTCCTCGATGTCGCCGCCCTTGATGGCGCGGGCCGAGTTGACGTCGACCGAGACCAGCGCCTCGGTGTGGTCGATCACGATCGCGCCGCCCGAGGGCAGTTGCACGGTGCGGGCGTAGGCCGACTCGATCTGGTGCTCGATCTGGAAGCGGCTGAACAGCGCCGCATCGTCGCGGTAGCGCTTCACGCGGGCGGCATGCTCGGGCATGACGTGCGCCATGAACTGCTGCGCCTGCTCGTAGATGTCGTCGGTGTCGATGAGGATGTCGCCGATGTCGTGATTGAAGTAGTCACGAATCGCGCGGATGACCAGCGAGGATTCCTGGTAAATCAGGAACGCGCCCTTGCCGCCCTTGGCTGCGCCGTCGATGGCGGTCCACAGCTTGAGCAGGTAGTTCAGATCCCACTGCAGTTCGGGCGCCGAGCGGCCGATGCCGGCGGTGCGCGCGATGATGCTCATGCCCTTGGGGTACTCGAGCTGGTCCATCGCCTCCTTGAGCTCGGCGCGGTCCTCGCCCTCGATGCGCCGGCTCACGCCGCCGCCGCGCGGGTTGTTGGGCATCAGCACCACGTAGCGGCCGGCCAGGCTGATGAAGGTGGTGAGCGCGGCACCCTTGTTGCCGCGCTCTTCCTTCTCGACCTGGACGACGATCTCCTGGCCTTCCTTGATCGCATCCTGGATGCGGGCCGAACTGGCCGACACGCCGTCGGCGAAGTACTGTTTGGAGATTTCCTTGAACGGCAGGAATCCGTGGCGGTCTTCGCCGTAGTCGACGAAGCAGGCCTCCAGCGACGGCTCGACGCGCGTCACGACGGCCTTGTAGATGTTGCCCTTGCGCTGCTCGCGCCCTTCGATCTCGATTTCGTAGTCGAGGAGCTTCTGCCCGTCGACGATGGCCAGGCGGCGCTCTTCGGCCTGCGTGGCGTTGATCAGCATCCGTTTCATGGGAGTGCGTGTCCTTTTTGTTGTGTCTCGTCACTGGCCCGCAAGGGGCCCACGATGCACGGACGACGCAGCGAAACGACGGGAATTGCCGTTGCACTCCGGAAGCTGGGACTGGCGAGGGGCGCGAGCGCCGCCACCGGTCCGGGGCAATCAGCCCTGCAGCCGCGGTGGTGGTGGCGCGAGGATGGGCGCGAGGCCGATGGGCTGCCGCGCTACTATCTTTTTGATAGCTGGCTGCGCAACAACGACGGGCGTTGCGGGCGATTCAATACCTGTATTCGCTGGGGTCAGCCAGCGCAGGCACATTTGAATCAGCCACATCAACACAAGGGCACTCGCTTCGATCCGCCGGCCAGCGCCTCGCGAAGGAGCGGGTGCGCTGGCTGGCTTGGGTATTCCGTGGTCCCAATGACTTGGGGTTTCGTTTGCGTCGGCTTGACTGCCTTGCCTGGCTTGCCACTTTGCGCTGGAGCGCGGGGTCTGCAAGCCGTGCAACGAAGTGGCATCGACCTCGCAGCGCCTTCGTGGGGTGCTCTAAACTTCTCGTCTAATCAAGCACTTACACGACCGCGCTGGTGAAAAACATTATAGGTGCGAAGCCGCGGGCCGCGACCGGGAAAGCCCTTCCCGGCCCATCGGCCCCGCCCGCCGAGGCGCGCATGCTCACCGTGGATGCGGAGTCCGCCGGTCAGCGGCTCGACAACTTCCTCTTCCGACACCTCAAGGGCGTACCCAAGACGCACGTCTACCGGATCATCCGTTCGGGCGAAGTGCGCATCAACAAAGGCCGGGTGCAGGCCGATTCGCGGGTCGAGGCGGGCGACACCGTGCGCCTGCCGCCTGTTCGCGTCAGCGCTGCGCCGGCGGCCGCGGTGCTGGCACCGGCGCGCAGCTTCGACCTGCTGCTGGAAGACGAGGCCCTGATCGCGATCGACAAACCCGCCGGCACCGCGGTCCATGGCGGCAGCGGCGTGAGCTTCGGCGTCATCGAGCAACTGCGCGCCGCCCGGCCTGCCGCGCGCTTCCTCGAACTGGTGCACCGGCTCGACCGCGAAACCTCGGGCGTGCTGCTGGTCGCCAAGAAACGCAGCGCGCTCACCGCGCTGCAGGCCCAGTTCAAGAGCCGCGAAACCGGGAAGACCTACCTGGCGCTGGTCGAGGGCGACTGGCCCGCGCGCCTGAAGGTGCTCGATGCGCCGCTGGCGCGCTATCTCCTGCCCGGCAAGGACGGCCAGTCCGGCGAGGGCGAGCGGCGTGTCAAGGTGGTCGACAAGGACCACCCCGACGCGATGCGCGCCGTCACACTGGTGCGTGTGCTGGCACGACTCACGCTCCCCGGCGACGCCTCGCCGATGTCGCTGCTGGCCGTCACGATCAAGACCGGCCGCACCCACCAGATCCGCGTCCACCTCGCCTCGGCCGGACACCCGATCGCCGGCGACGACAAGTACGGCGACTTCGAACGCCGCCGTGCGCTGGCGCGGCTGGGGCTCAAGCGCATGTTCCTGCATGCCTGGCGGCTGCGCTTCACCCATCCGGCCACGGGCGAAGCCATCGCGCTGCGGGCGCCGCTGCCGCCCGAACTGGCCGAACTGCTGCCCGCGGCCGCGCGCGCTACCCTCGACACCCATGACGACAACGACAAGCCCTGACGGTGCCGTGCGCCGCTTCGATCTCATCGCCTTCGACTGGGACGGCACGCTGTACGACTCCACCGCCGTGATCGTGCGCTGCATCCAGGCCGCGGTCGTCGACGTCGGCGGGCGCCTGCCCAGCGAGCGCGACGCGGCCTGGGTGATCGGCCTGGGCCTGGCCGAGGCGCTGGCCAAGGCCGCACCCGACGTGCCGCCCGAGAAGTACCCGGAACTCGGCGCCCGCTACCGCCACCACTACCTGCGCCACCAGGACGACCTGGTGCTCTTCGACGGTGTGCTGCCGATGATCGATGCGCTGCGCGCCCGCGGCCACAAGCTGGCGGTCGCGACGGGCAAGTCGCGCCGCGGCCTCGACCTGGCGCTGGAAACTGTCGCCCTGCGCGAGCGCTTCGACAGCTCGCGCACCGCCGACGAGACCTTCGGCAAGCCGCACCCGCGCATGCTGCTCGAACTGATGGAAGAGCTCGACGTGCTCCCCGGGCGCACCCTGATGATCGGCGACACCATCCACGACCTCCAGCTGGCCACCAATGCCGGTTGCGCCAGCGTCGGCGTGAGCTACGGCGCCCACGAGCCCGCCAGCTTTGCCGACCACGGCCCGCTGCATGTGGCCCATTCCGTGCAAGACCTGCACGACTGGCTGATCCGGAACGCCTGACTTTCCCTGCGCCATGAGTACCGAAGCGATTCCCCTGTGCAATTCCCGTGATCTCGTCGAAGGCGGCGAGGCGGTGTCCTTCGATGTCACCTACGGGGGCGAGAGCTGCCGTGCCTTCGCCATCCGTTTCGAGGGACAGCCGCATGCCTACCTCAACCGCTGCACCCACGTGGCGATGGAGATGGACTACCAGCCCGACCGCTTCTTCGACGACACCGGCCAGTGGCTGCTGTGCGCCACCCACGGCGCGTCGTACCGGCCCGACACCGGCGAATGCGGCGGCGGTCCGTGCCGCGGTGGACTCGTCAAGATCGACCTCAGCGAGCGCGACGGTGTGGTGCACTGGCATACTGCCTGGAACCTGCAGCCCCTGCAGTTCTGACCCGGGCCCGCCCCGTTGCCGCGCCCCATTTCCCCATGAGCACCTCCGACCGGAAGGAACCTTCGGGTTTCGAACCCTTTGAGCCGCAAGCGCCGAACCTGGCGAGCCCCTCCGTGAACAAAGACCCCACTTCATCGCCCGGCTGGGAGCGCGCGACGCTCGAGAAGCTGGCCTTCGCCTCCCTCAAGGAACAACGCGCCACGCGCCGCTGGAAGACCTTCGTGCGCCTGGCCTGGCTGGCCTTCTTCGTCGTGCTGGCCTGGCTGGCCTTCATGCGCGCCCAGCCGTCCACCGCCAAGACCACGGCCCACACGGCGGTGGTCGAGATCAAGGGCGAGATCGCCAGCGGTGCCGACGCCAGCGCCGAATTCGTCGTTGCCGCCATGAAGAGCGCCTTCGAGGACGAGGGCGCCAAGGGCGTGGTGTTGCTGATCAACTCGCCCGGCGGCAGCCCGGTGCAGGCCGGCATCATCAACGACGAGATCAAGCGGATGAAGGCCAAGTACAAGAAGCCGATCTATGCCGTGGTCGAGGAAAGTTGCGCCTCGGCGGCGTACTACATCGCCGCCGCCACCGACAAGATCTACGTCGACAAGGCCAGCCTCGTGGGCAGCATCGGTGTGCTGATGGACGGCTTCGGCTTCACCGGCACCATGGAAAAGCTGGGCGTCGAGCGGCGCCTGCTCACCTCGGGCGAAAACAAGGGCTTCCTCGATCCCTTCAGCCCGATGAACGACGCGCAGAAGCAGCACGCGCAGCAGATGCTCGACCAGATCCACGCCCAGTTCATCGACGTGGTGAAGAAGGGCCGTGGCGATCGCCTGAAGGCCGACACGCCGGGCCTGTTCAGCGGCCTGTTCTGGACCGGCCAGCAGGCCGTCGACCTGGGCCTGGCCGACCAGGTGGGCAACGTCGACTACGTGGCGCGCGAGGTCATCAAGGCCGAGGACACCATCGACTACACCCGCCGCGACAACGTCGCCGAACGCCTGGCCAAGAAGTTCGGCGCCGCCTTTGCGGACACCACGGTGCGCAGCATGCGCAGCACGCCGACGGTGCGCTGAGAGCAAGCGCGCGCGGCGCGGTCATCCCTGCAACGGCGCTTCGGCGCCGTTTTTCATGCGCGACGGCGATGCAGAAATGCTCTCATTTCGATAGCTGTTCGCGCCCGCCTGGTGGGCGCCGCAGCACGATTTGGCTTGAAAGATCGGCTCAGTGGGGGCCGCCCGCCGGTGCCGGCGCGCCCGCACTGGCGGCGGCCCGCGGCGCCGCCACCGCCAGGGCCACGGCGAACACCACCACCACCGACAGCGCCGCCGTGAGCGAACTCACCCGCGCCAGGAAACCGATCATGGGCGGCCCCGCCATGAAGCCCAGGTAGGCCGCGGCCGAGACGGCTGCGATGCCGCGCGCCGCATCCACGCCCGGCACCCGCGCCGCCGCGGCGAACAGGATCGGCACCACGTTCGCGAAGCCGACGCCCACGCCCGCGAACCCGGCCAGGGCCAGCCAGGGCGAATCGGTCAGCAGCACCCCCGCCATCGACAGTGCCGCCAGCGACGCGCTGGCGCGCAGCAGCGTGGCGGAGGCGAAGCGCGCCCGCAGCGCGTCGCCGCCGAAGCGCGCCGCCGCCATCGCCGCCGAGAAGCTCGCGTAGGCGAGGGCGGCCTGCTGCTGCGGGCTGCCGAGCTCCTGCTGCAGGTAGAGCACGCTCCAGTCGTACATCGCGCCCTCGGCCACCAGGCCCAGCGCGGCGAGGATGCCCAGCACCACCAGCGCGCCGCGCGGCAGGCGAAAACCGCCTTCCGCCGGCGTCGTGCTAGCGGTGAAGCGGCGCGGCAGCATCCAGCGCGTGCCGCCGGCGACCGCCACGGCCATGACGCCCGCGACCAGCGCCAGGTGCCAGTTCGGTGCCAAGCCGGCCGCGAGCGCCGCGCTGCCGCTCACCGCGCCGGCCATGCCCCCGAGACTGAACATGCCGTGCATGCCGCTCATCAGCGGCCGGCCGCCGTGCAGCTCGAGCTGCGAAGCCTCGGTGTTGATGGCGACGTCGAACACGCTGGTCACCAGGCCGAAGGCCGCCAGCAGGACCAGCAGAAAGGCGTACGACGGCATGTGCGTCAGCAACGCCACCAGCAGGGCGTAGACAGTGCCGGTGACGAGCGCCATGCGCGCCGCGCCGTGGCGGCCGATCCAGCTGCCCGCGCGGCTGATGCCGAAGAGCGCCCCGAAGCCCGCGGCCAGCAGCGCCAGGCCCAGTCCGGCCTCGTCGACGCCGTAGTGCGCCTTCACGGTGGGGATGTGCACGCCCCAGGTGGCGAAGATGAAGCCGGAGCAGAAGAACTGGGTGCGGGTGGCCCAGCGGGTGGGGGCACTGCGGGCGAGGGTGGTGTCGGCGTCGGTCAAGGCGGGTGTATGGAGAAGCACGGCCGCCAGTCTGCCCGGCGCGTCAGATTGCTATGAAATTAGTAGCTGCTTGCGCAGGCGGGACGGGCGCTGCAGGCCGATTTGGCCTGAAAGTCGGCCGTCTGGACGCAGCGGTTGCGCAAGTCACGCAGCGACGCGGAAGCGCGCATTGTCGACGTCCCTTTTGCGCCTTTCGCGAAACCTTTTCGTCCTCTGCGTCCGGATGTCCGGATTCAGCGCCCGATGGCGAACACCGCGGGCAGGCGCTCCTCGGCCAGGGCGGGTGCGGCGCGCCAGGACTTCACGCTCTGGCTGCGCACCTGCATGCCCGGCAGGGTCAGCCCGCTGGCCACCGCCAGGCGCGTGTGGTGCTGCAACGTCTGGACCAGCGCCTGCAGCAGCGCGGCGTTGCGATAGGGCGTTTCGATGAAGAGCTGCGTCTGGCCGGTGCGCAGCGCCAGCGTTTCCAGCTCGCGGATGCGTGTGCGGCGCGCCTCGGCGTCCTGCGGCAGGTAGCCGACGAAGGCGAAGTTCTGGCCGTTGAGCCCGCTGGCCGCCAGGGTGAGCAGCAGCGACACCGGCCCGACCAGCGGCACCACCGCGGCGCCGGCCTCGTGGGCGGCGCGCACCACCGACGAACCCGGGTCGGCCACCGCCGGCATGCCCGCCTCGCTGAGCAGGCCCATGTCGTGGCCATCGCGCAGCGGCGCGAGCAGGGCGGCGATGGCCGCCGGCGCAGGGGCGCCGTCATGGTCGCCCTTCTTGTGCACCTCGCGCGGCAGCTCCTGGAGGGACTGCGCCTGCAGCGGCGCGGCCAGCGGCACGACGGCGTCGATGCGCTTGAGGTAGGCGCGGGCCGACTTGGCGTTCTCGCAGACCCAATGCGTGAGCCGCGCGGCCACCTGCAGCGTGCCCAGGGGCAGGGCGTCCTGCAGGGGCGCCTGCACCTCGCAGCCGAAGTCGAGCGGGGCGGGGACGAGGTAGAGCGTTGGCATGAGGTCCGTTGCTATCAATTCAGGAGCTTCCGGCGCCCGCTGCACGGGCGCCGGCGGCCGATTTCGTTCACAAGGTCAGAGCAGGTCCACGCCGGCGGCGCGCAGCATCCGGCAGGTGCGGATCAGCGGCAGGCCGACCAGCGCGGTGGGGTCGTCGCTGTCGATCGCCTCGAGCAGCGCGATGCCCAGCCCTTCGCTCTTGGCGCTGCCGGCGCAGTCGTAGGGCTGCTCGGCCAGCAGGTAGCGCTCGATCGCCGCGTCGCTGAGGTCGCGGAACACCACGCGCACGGGCGCGATGTCCTGCTGCACAAAGCCGGAAGCGTGGCAGACCACGGCCACGGCCGTCTGGAAAATCAGCGTCTGGCCGCGCATGCGGCGCAGTTGTTCGGTGGCGCGGGCGTGGTCGCCGGGCTTGCCCAACGGCTCGCCGTGCAGGTCGGCCACCTGGTCGGAGCCGATGACCACGGCATCCGGAAAGCGGGCCGCCACAGCCTGCGCCTTGGCCAGCGCCAGGCGCACGGCCAGGTCGGCCGGTGTTTCGCCGGGCTGCGGGGTTTCGTCGACTTCGGGCGCCTGAATGTCGAAGGGCAGGTGCAGGCGCGACATCAGGTCGCGGCGATAGCGGGAGGTCGAACCGAGGATGACGGGGCGTTGCATGCGGGCGATTGTCGGGGCCCATCGCTGTCCGCCGGTCCCCGCGTAGACTGCGGCCCGATGACATTCCTGCCCCCACGCTCCCCACTTCGTGTGGTCGCTGCCCCCCGAGGGCGCGCTCTTCCTCTTGGGGCGGCCCGGCGATGAAGAAGGAATACGACGCCGGCCGCCTCGACGTGCCGGCCTTTGCCCAGGCGGGCGCCACGCTGTCGGCGGCCGAGCCGCTGTCGGCCTATCGGCGCCTGCTGGCCGAGTCGGCCGTGGCAGACGCCGCGGCCGAGGTCCGCTGGACGGCCGCAGGTGAAATGCGCACCGCCACGGGCGGACCGGCCGTGCCGTGGATCCACCTGGACGCGACGGTGACGCTGCCGCTGGTCTGCCAGCGCTGCCTGCAGCCGGTGGACACGCCGCTGCAGGCCGACCGCTGGTTCCGCTTCGTGGCCGACGAGGACACCGCGGCGCTGGAGGACGAAGAGGCCGAGGAGGACGTGCTGGTCAGCAGCCACGACTTCGACCTGCGCGAGCTGGTCGAGGACGAGTTGCTGATGGACATCCCCTTCGCCCCCGTGCACGAGGTCTGCCCGGCGCCGGTGCCCATGTCCGCCGCCGATCCGGATTTCGATGCGGCCGGCCAGGAGCGCCCGAACCCCTTCGCCGCGTTGGAAGTCCTGAAGAAGAAGCCCGCCGACGGGGCCTGAGGCAGGGGCTGGCGCGGTTCGCTCCCGGCGGGCTATAATCGTGGGCTACGCGCGCGCTTGCCGATCTGGTCGATGACCTGGATCGCCGACCGAGGGGCGGGATCCGATGGGTCCGCGCACCCGGCGGCAGTGGCAGGCGATGCCGGCTTCGGAAGCCCGGGCGCCGGCCGCACTGCCCACTCACCTCACCGTCTATTCAGGAGCCATCATGGCCGTTCAGCAAAACAAGAAGTCGCCTTCGAAGCGCGGCATGCACCGCTCGCACAACGCCCTGGGCGTGCCCGGCATCGCCGTCGAGCCCACCACCGGCGAAACGCACCTGCGCCACCACATCAGCCCCAACGGTTTCTACCGTGGCCGCAAGGTGCTGAAGACCAAGTCCGAAGCCTGAGTTGCTCTTTCAAGGCCAAGGCCCGAAGCTACTGAATCCGTAGCGTCGGGCCTTTGTTTTGATGCCGTCGACTTCCTCTTTTTCGAGCGCCACCCCGCTGTCGGCCATCACCGTGGCCGTGGACTGCATGGGTGGCGACCATGGCCCCCGCGTCACGCTCGCGGCCTGCCGTGCCTTCCTTGAGCGCCACGCCGACGCGTCGCTGCTGCTCGTCGGCGCGCCTGCGGCGCTGGCGTCCTTCAGCCATCCGCGTGGGCGGGTCATTCCGGCCACCGAGGTGGTCGGCATGGACGATCCGATCGAGGTCGCCCTGCGCAAGAAGAAGGATTCGTCCATGCGCGTGGCGATCCAGCAGGTCAAGGACGGCGCTGCGCATGCCGCTGTGTCGGCTGGCAACACGGGCGCCCTGATGGCGATCGCCCGCTACCTGCTCAAGACGCTGGACGGCATCGATCGTCCGGCCATCGCTCCCCAGTTGCCCAACGGCAAGGGTGGCGCCACGACGGTGTTGGATCTCGGCGCGAACGTGGATTGCGACGCCGAAGACCTGCTGCAGTTCGCCGTGCTGGGTTCGGCGCTGGTGTCGGCCCTGACGGGCAACGAATCGCCCAGCGTGGGTCTGCTCAACGTCGGTGAAGAGGCCATCAAGGGCAGCGAAACGATCAAGAAGGCGAGCCAACTGCTGCAAAAAGCGGCCAACTCGCAGGATCTGAACTTCTACGGCAACGTCGAGGGCAACGACATCTTCAAGGGCACCACCGACATCGTGGTGTGCGACGGCTTCGTCGGGAATGTGGCGCTGAAGGCCACCGAGGGCGTCGCCTCGATGATCGTGGACTTCATGCGCCAAGAATTTTCGCGCGGCGTCTTCAGCAAGATGGCGGCGATCGTCGCTTATCCGGTTCTAAAAGCGCTCAAAGGACGGCTTGACCACCGTCGCTACAACGGCGCGGCGCTCCTCGGTCTGCGTGGTCTGGTCTTCAAGAGCCACGGTTCGGCCGATGAGGAGGCATTCGGGCACGCGTTGGATCGCGCTTATGATGCCGCTCGCAACAACCTGCTCGACCGAGTGCGTGCCCGCATCGCCCATGCCGCACCGCTCTTGGCCCGTACCGACGCTCCTGCAGCGACGGCCGAAGCCCCGGTCGTGATCCACGCCTGATGACCCTTTATTCCCGCATCACCGGCACGGGCAGCTACCTGCCACCGCGCCGGGTGACGAACGATGATCTGGCCCGCGAACTGGCCGGCCGCGGCATCGAGACCTCCGACCAGTGGATCATCGAGCGCACCGGCATCCGGGCGCGCCATTTCGCCGAACCCGAGGTGACCAGCAGCGACCTCGCGCTGCATGCCTGCCGCCACGCGCTCGAAGCGTCCGGCCGCAGCGCGCAGGACGTGGACCTGATCATCGTCGCGACCTCGACACCCGACATGGTGTTCCCTTCGTCGGCAGCGATTCTTCAGAACAAGCTCGGCGTCGCCGGCTGCCCGGCCTTCGACGTGCAGGCGGTGTGCAGCGGCTTCGTCTATGCGCTCACGGTGGCCGACGCGATGATCCGCACTGGCGGCGCCAAGTGCGCGCTGGTCGTCGGTGCCGAGGTCTTCTCGCGCATCCTCGATTTCAATGACCGCACGACCTGTGTGCTCTTCGGCGACGGCGCCGGGGCCGTGGTGCTCGAGGCAAGCGACACGCCCGGCATTTTGGCCAGCGACCTCCATGCCGACGGTTCACACGTCGGGATCCTGTGCGTGCCGGGGAACGTCTCGGGCGGCCAGGTGCTCGGCACGCCGCTGCTGCACATGGACGGCCAGGCCGTCTTCAAGCTCGCGGTGCGCGTGCTCGAGGATGCCGCCCGCGCCACGCTGGCCAAGGCCGGCAAGGTCGATGCCGACATCGACTGGCTCATCCCCCACCAGGCCAACATCCGCATCATGCAGGGCACGGCCAAGAAGCTGAAGCTGCCGCTGGACAAGCTGATCGTCACCGTCGACGAGCATGGCAACACCTCCGCGGCGTCCATTCCCCTGGCGCTCGACGCTGCCGTGCGCGGCGGCAAGGTCAAGAAGGGCGACACACTCATGCTCGAAGGCGTGGGCGGCGGCTTCACCTGGGGCGCGGTGCTATTGAATCTGTAGCGGCTGGCGCCCGCTGGACGGGCGCTGCGGCTCGATTGGAGACATAAAACGATGAAGACCTTCGCATTCGTCTTTCCTGGGCAGGGTTCGCAGGCCGTGGGCATGCTGGACGCCTGGGGTGACCATCCCGCCGTGCGCGACACCCTGGCCGAGGCCTCCGAAGCGCTGGGCGAGGACGTGGCGAAGCTGATCCACGAAGGCCCCAAGGAAGCGCTGGCACTCACCACCAACACCCAGCCCGTGATGCTGGTGGCGGGTGTGGCCGCCTGGCGCGCCTGGCTGGCCGAGGGCGGCGCGCAGCCGGCCGTCGTGGCGGGCCATTCGCTGGGCGAGTATTCGGCCCTGGTCGCTGCTGGCGTGCTGACGCTCTCGCAGGCCGCGCCGCTGGTGCGCTTCCGCGCGCAGGCCATGCAGGAGGCCGTGCCGGTCGGCGTCGGTGCCATGGCCGCCATCCTCGGCATGGAATCCGCCAAGGTCATTGCCGGCTGCGCCGAGGTGTCGGCCGGCTTCCCGGCGGGCAGCGGCGAAGTGGTCGAAGCCGTGAATTTCAACGACCCGGTGCAGACGGTGATCGCCGGCAGCAAGGCGGCGGTCGAGAAGGCCTGTGAGGTGCTCAAGGCGAACGGCGCCAAGCGCGCGTTGCCGCTGCCGGTGTCGGCGCCTTTCCACTCGAGCCTCATGCGGCCGGCCGCCGAAGCGCTCAAGGGCCGGTTGGCGGACGTGGAACTGAAGGCGCCCGTCATTCCGGTGCTGAACAACATCGACGTCGCGGTCGAGAGCGACCCGGCGCGCATCCGCGACGCCCTCGTGCGCCAGGCGGCCGGCCCGGTGCGTTGGGTCGAGAGCGTGCAGGCCCTGCAGGCGCGCGGCGTTCAGGCCATCGTCGAATGCGGGCCGGGCAAGGTCCTGTCCGGCATGGTCAAGCGCATCGCGCCCGAAGTGGGCAACGGCGCCATCTACGACCCGGCCTCGCTGGCCGACGCCAAGCAACTGCTGGCCTGAGAAGCGCCGCATCCACCTTCCTTCTGTCATGAGCATTCCCACCATCGCGGGCCAGGTGGCCCTGGTCACGGGTGCGACGCGCGGCATCGGTGCTGCCATCGCCCTCGAACTGGCCCAGCAGGGCTACAAGGTCATCGGCACCGGCACGTCGGCCGATGGCGCAGCGAAGATCGGCGCGGCCCTGGCGGCGCACGGCGGCTTGGGCGAGGTGCTGAACGTCACCGACGGCGCAGCGCTGGATGCGCTGGTCGACGGCATCGTCAAGGCGCACGGTGGCCTGCATGTGCTGGTCAACAACGCCGGCATCACGCGCGACATGCTGGCCATGCGCCTGAAGGACGAGGACTGGGACGCGGTGATCGACACCAACCTCAAGGCCGTGTTCCGCGCCTCGCGCGCCGCCATCCGGCCGATGATGAAGCAGCGCTTCGGCCGCATCATCAGCATCACGAGCGTGGTCGGCGCTTCCGGCAACCCGGGCCAGGCCAATTACGCGGCGGCCAAGGCCGGCGTGGCCGGCATGACCCGCGCCCTGGCGCGCGAGCTGGGCAGCCGCAACATCACCGTCAACTGCGTGGCGCCCGGCTTCATCGAGACCGACATGACGGCCAGCCTGCCCGAGGCACAGCAGCAGGCACTGCTGTCGTCGATCCCGCTGGGCCATCTGGGCAAGCCGGCCGACATCGCGCATGCCGTGGCCTATCTCGCCTCGCCGCAGGCCGGCTACGTGACGGGGCAGGAACTGCACGTCAACGGCGGCATGTACATGTAAGGCCGCCCAGGCCGCCTTTTCCCGCACGGCCGGTGCGGCATCTACCACGGTCCGCCCGGCTAAAATCCACCGATTGTCTACAACCCTGAGAGGGAACCCAATGAGCGATATCGAAGCACGTGTCAAGAAAATCATCGCCGAGCAGCTCGGCGTGGAAGAGTCGCAAGTCACCAACGAGAAGGCTTTCGTGGCCGACCTGGGTGCCGACTCGCTCGACACGGTCGAACTCGTGATGGCCCTGGAAGACGAATTCGGCATCGAGATCCCCGACGAGGACGCGGAGAAGATCACGACGGTGCAGAACGCCATCGACTACGCCACCAAGAACCAGAAGGCCTGATTCAGGCCCTCCCGGAAGCCGAGCCCGTGCACCGGGGCCGGCGCCGATGGCGCTGCTGCCGCCCGCCTGACAGTGCGATGCGGCGTCGCTTCCTTCCCTTTTCCCAGAAAGGCTCGCCGGCATGACCCTACGCCGCGTCGTCGTGACCGGGCTCGGTTGCGTTTCTCCCGTCGGCAACACCGTCGCCGACAGCTGGGCCGGCCTGATCGCAGGCAGGTCCGGGATCGACACCATCACCAAGTTCGATGTCAGCGCCTTCGCCTGCAAGTTCGCCGGCCAGGTCAAGGACTTCGACATCACGAAGTACATCTCCGAGAAGGAAGCGCGTCACATGGACCGCTTCATTCACCTGGGGATGGCCGCGTCGATCCAGGCGGTCGAGGACAGCGGGCTGCCGACCGGCGATGCGCTCACGCCGGAACTGGCCTCGCGCATCGGCTGCAACATCGGCTCGGGCATCGGCGGCCTGCCGCTGATCGAGGACACGCATGGCGAACTGGTGAACCGCGGCCCGCGCCGCATCTCGCCCTTCTTCGTGCCGGCCTCGATCATCAACATGATCTCGGGCCACGTGTCGATCAAGTACGGCTTCACGGGCGCGAACATCGCCGTCGTGACGGCGTGCACGACGGGTCTGCACGCCATCGGCCTGTCGGCCCGGCTGATCCAGGCGGGCGATGCCGACGTGATGGTGGCCGGCGGCGCCGAATCGACCGTCTCGCCGTTGGGCATCGGCGGCTTTGCGGCGGCCCGTGCCCTCAGCACCCGCAACGACGATCCGGCGACGGCCTCGCGTCCGTGGGACAAGGACCGTGACGGCTTCGTGCTGGGTGAGGGCGCCGGCGTGCTGGTAATCGAGGAGTACGAGCATGCCAAGGCGCGGGGCGCCAAGATCTATGCGGAACTGGTCGGTTTCGGCATGAGCGCCGACGCGTACCACATGACTGCGCCCAACGTCGACGGCCCGCGCCGCTCGATGGAGGCCGCCCTGCGCAATGCCGGCATCAATGCCGACGAGGTGGACTACCTCAATGCGCACGGCACTTCGACGCCGCTGGGCGACCTCAACGAGACGAACGCGATCAAGAACGCCTTCGGCAGCCACGCGAAGAAGCTTGTCGTGAACTCGACCAAGTCGATGACCGGCCACCTGCTGGGAGGCGCTGGCGGCATCGAGTCGGTGTTCACGGTGCTGGCCGTGCACCACCAGAAGAGTCCGCCGACCATCAACATCTTCAACCAGGACCCGGAATGCGACCTGGACTACTGCGCCAACGAGGCGCGGGACATGAAGATCGACGTGGCCGTAAAGAACAACTTCGGGTTCGGCGGCACCAACGGCACCCTGGTGTTCAAGCGCGTCTGACCCGCCGGAACACCTCGCCCGCATGCACAGCGCCCCATCGGTGAGCTATCCGGTGGGGCGCTCGCGCGTCGGCCACGCCATTCTCTGGGTCATTTGGGCCGCTGGCGCTTGCTGCGCCTGCGCGTGGCGCTACCAAAACGATAGCAATGGAGCGCGCTGGGCGGTGGTGCTGGGCGCCTTCGTCGTGGCCTCGCTCGCGCTGACGTGGGCGTTGAGGCCCCAGTCAGCGCGGGTGCTGCGGTGGGACGGGGCCTTCTGGTCCCTCTCGGGCGCGCGGCCCATGGGCATGGCCGAAGCGGCGGTGGCGCTCGACCTGCAGTGCACGCTGTTGTTGCGCCTGCAGGAAGCCGGCCGCGCCACGCAATGGCTCTGGGCCGACCGCTCCGCGGCGCCCGAGCGCTGGAACGCGATGCGCCGTGCGGTATATTGCCGCGCCCCGAGTCCGCAAGACGCGGGGCTTCCAAATGCCGCCGCCGCTGCGCCGGCCGCCCGCATTCCCGACTTCCCCGCATGACCTCGTCCGCGCCGCCCCCGCCGCCTTCGGGCGAGCTGCCCGACGCGGCAGCCGCCGCGCCGGCGCGGCCGGTCGATCCCGATTTCCAGCTCGTCCAACGCACGGTGGCGGGCGACAACAAGGCCTTCGAGCTGTTGGTCCTGAAATACCAGCGCCGGATCGAGCGGCTGATCGGCCGCATGGTGCGCGACGTCGACCTGGTCGAGGACATCGCGCAGGAGACCTTCATCCGTGCCTACCGCGCCCTGCACCAATTCCGGGGCGAGGCGCAGTTCTACACCTGGCTGTACCGGATCGCCGTCAACACCGCCAAGAAGGCACTGGTGGACATGAAGCGCGACCCCACCATCCCGGAGGCGGCGCTGCGCGGTGCCAGCGACGACGACGATGAAACTTACCGCCCGGGAAACGAACCAATCAGCGACGAAACCCCCGATTCCGTGCTGGCTGCCAACGAGATTGCGGCGGCGGTGAACGCTGCCATGGAGGCGCTGCCGGCCGAACTGCGCCAGGCCGTGACGCTGCGCGAGATCGAGGGCTTGAGCTACGAAGAGATTGCCGAGGTCATGAACTGCCCCATCGGGACGGTGCGTTCGCGCATCTTCCGGGCGCGGGAGGCCATCTCGGCGCGGGTGAAGCCGCTGCTGGACAACCAGTCCGGCAAGCGCTGGTGATCACAGGTGAACGACATGAAGCAGACGAACGGATCGGAATCGCTGGAATGGGTGTCCGCGCTGGCGGATGGTCAGTTGGAAGGCGATGAATTCGCACGGGCGGTGGACGAGGTGGGCTCGGGCGCCGACTTGCGCGCGAGCTGGCAGGTCTACCACGTCGTGGGCGAGGTGCTCCGCACGGGCAGGCACGCGCCGTGCAGCGACTCAGAGGCGTTCATGGCACGCCTCCAACGACGACTGGCCGCCGAGTCGCTGGTTCGGCCGACAGCCTCTCCGGTGCTCACCTTGCCGTTGGCGCAGGTGGCCGAGGCGGCCAACGAGCCGGTGTTCCGCTGGAAGATGGTGGCCGGCGTCGCGACCATCGCGGCGGCCGCGGCAATCGGCTGGACGTGGATGGGGCAGGGGCCGGTGCCGGCCGCGGCGGGCGGCGCACAACTCGCCCTGCAGGCGCCGGTGCAGGTGCATCCTGCGCCCGACGCTTCTTCCCAAAGCTCGATCCTGGCCGCCTCGGCAGCGGCCGGCGTTGGAACGCCGCTGAGCCGCACACGGGTGATGGTGGGCAACGGCGCGCCCCAGGTGATGCTGCGCAACCCGCGCCTGGACGAACTGCTGGAGGCGCATCAGCAGGCCAGCGGCGCGTCGCAAATGCCGTCGGGCTTCCTGCGCAACGCCACTTTTGAGGCACCGTCCCGCTGAGGCCCGTGCGAAGCCGCCGTTTGATGAATCCAGCATTGCCTATTCGGCGTCCTGCGCCTGTACGGACGGCTGTGGCCGTGATCGTGGTCGCCGGTTGCGCGGCGTGGACAGGGGCATGGGCCGCTCGTGAGCAGGCGCCGGCGTCCGCGCGCACCCATCCTGACGCGGCGGTTGCACAGTCGCCGGCCGATCCCGCGAGCTACGGCGTGATCGAGTGGCTGCGTCGCATGCATCTGGCGGCGCGTCGCACCAACTACGTGGGCACCTTCGTCGTCACCGCGGCCGCGGGCAACCTGTCGAGTGCGCGCATCTGGCACGCCTGCGAGGCCGACTTGCAGATCGAGCGCGTGGAAACGCTGTCCGGCCCGCCGCGTTCCACCTTCCGCCGCAACGACCTCGTGATGACATTCCTGCCGGAGGCCAAGCTCATCAAGAGCGAGCGGCGCGAGAACTTCGACGTGTTCCCGAACCTGCTCGGCGCCTCGGAATCGGCGATCGCCGAACTCTATGGCGCGCGCCTGCTCGGCAAGGGCCGGGTGGCGGGAATCGATGCCGACGTGGTGCAACTGGCGCCTCGCGACGCGTTGCGTTTCGGTTATCGGGTGTGGAGCGAGCGCCGCTCGGGCCTGGTGCTCAAGTTGCAGACGCTGGATGCGGAAGGGCGCATCGTCGAACAGTCCGCCTTTTCCGAGCTGCAGCTCGACGCGCCTGTCAAGACGCACGCGCTGGCGCAGATGATGAACAACACCGCCGGCTACCGTGTGGAACGGTCAGAGCTGGAGCGCACCACGGCCGCTGCCGAAGGCTGGTCGCTGCGCGGGCTGGTCGCCGGCTTCAAGCCCGTCAGCTGCTACCGCCGGGCGCTCACCGCACGCGGCGTCGAAGCGGGCGAGCGCACGATGCAGTGGACCTTCTCCGACGGCCTGGCGACGGTGTCGTTGTTCGTCGAGCCTTACGACGCGCAGCACCCGCTGCAGGAGGGCGCGATGGCGCTCGGCGCCACCAACACCCTGACGCGCCGCATTCCGGATGCGCAGGGCGACTGGTGGCTCACGGCCGTCGGTGAGGTACCACCGCAGACACTGGAGGCCTTTGCGCGCAATCTGGTGCGCAATCGCTGAAATCCGCGGCCCTGACCGACGAGCGCTGAACCAAAGCGGCCAGGACAATTCACAGCACTGTCCTGAATCCATTCATTCCTGAAAGCAGTTCGATGATGTTCCAACCCGAGGGCAAGAAACTTCATGCGCGGCTGATCGCCGGCGCGCTGGCCGTGGGAGCCGTGGCGGCCTTGCAGGCGCCGGTGACGCCGGCTTTTGCGCAATCCGCGCCGCAGCCTGCGGCACCGACGCGCACATTGCCGGATTTCACCGACCTGGTGGACCAGGTGGGGCCCTCGGTGGTCAACATCCGCACGGTGGAGCGTGTGGCGCAGCGCGGCGGCAACGGCGAGATGGACGAGGAGATGCAGGAGTTCTTCCGGCGCTTCTTCGGCCAGCCCATCCCTGGCGTGCCGCGGCAAGGGCCACGACCCAACCGGCCGCAGCAACCGCAGGAAGAGGAGCGGCCTCGCGGCGTCGGTTCGGGTTTCATCCTCACGCCCGACGGCTACGTGATGACCAATGCGCACGTGGTGGAGGATGCGTCGGAGGTGCTGGTCACCCTGCCCGACAAACGCGAGTTCAAGGCCAAGATTGTGGGGGCCGACAAGCGCACCGACGTCGCTGTGGTCAAGATCGAGGCCACCGGCCTGCCGGCGGTGAAGGTGGGCGACATCTCGCGCCTGCGGGTGGGCGAATGGGTGATGGCCATCGGCTCGCCCTTCGGCCTGGAAAACACCGTGACGGCCGGGATCGTGAGCGCCAAGCAGCGGGACACGGGCGATTACCTGCCGTTCATCCAGACCGACGTGGCGATCAACCCCGGCAACTCCGGCGGCCCGTTGATCAACATGCGCGGCGAGGTGGTGGGCATCAACAGCCAGATCTACTCGCGCTCGGGTGGCTTCATGGGCATCTCGTTCTCGATCCCGATCGACGAGGCGATCCGTGTCAGCGACCAGTTGCGCACCTCGGGCCGCGTCTCGCGCGGGCGCATCGGCGTGCAGATCGACCAGGTCACGAAGGACGTGGCCGAATCGATCGGCCTGGGCAAGGCGCAGGGTGCGCTGGTGCGCGGCGTCGAGGCCGGCTCTCCCGGCGAGAAGGCGGGCGTTGAAGCGGGCGACATCATCGTCAAGTTCGATGGGCGCGCCATCGAGAAGCCGAGCGATCTGCCGCGCCTGGTTGGCAACACCAAGCCCGGCACCAAGAGCACGTTGACCGTATTCCGTCGCGGGTCCACCAAGGACCTCACGGTCACGGTCGCCGAACTGGAGCCGGACAAGCCGGCCCGCCCGGCCACGACCCGCGAAGAGCCCACGCCCAAGCCTTCGTCGGCCTCGGCCGCAGCGAAGGCGCTGGGCCTGCTCGTCAATGAGCTCAGCGACGCACAGAAGAAGGAACTCAAGCTGAAAGGCGGCGTGCGTGTGGAGGCCGCCACCGAGGCAGCCGCGCGCGCAGGTCTGCGCGAGGGCGATGTCATCCTGGCGGTCGGCAACCTCGAGGTGGCGAACATCAAGGAGTTTGATGCCGCCCTCGGCAAGGCCGACAAATCCAAGCCGATCAGCGTGCTGTTCCGCCGCGGCGAATGGGCGCAGTACGCGCTGATCCGCCCTGCCCGCTGACGGCTTGATGACGGTCAAGTGGCCCCACCCGCCAGTCGGGATTGGGGTCTTTTTTTGGCGACAACCCCATCGGGCGCAGGCTTGTCGCGCCAAGTTTTTGGGATCGAAGCCGGCGCGAAAATTGTTTGCGATCACTAACTTTAATCTGGCTTAACGACCGAATTCGATAGAATGCGGCGTCGTCTGGCGCGGGCAGCTGCATAAGCAAGGGGTCGGCCGCCACGATGCGGGATGTTCCATCACCGTGCACCGCTGCTCCACAGATCGCCCACAAGTTGTTCATCAAGTAGCCCACAGATGCTGTGGATAAGTTGTTTATAAAATCCATGTTGCTGACCTGCAACGAGCATCATGGCCTCTCCCTCGGCCTGTACGCGCCCCCTGTTTTGCCTACAATGAAGTTCCAACTACTGCAGTTGCCATTGCTTGTTGGTTCAGGGCGCGTCTCTCGAGGACGCGCCCTTTTTTCTTGTGCGCTTGCCTGTGTGCGCGAGCTATTTCAAGTACTTAAGCGTTCCCGTTGATGAATCACATCAGAAATTTTTCGATCATTGCGCACATCGATCATGGCAAATCGACCCTCGCTGATCGGCTCATCCAACGCTGCGGAGGACTCGCGGAACGCGACATGGAAGCGCAGGTGCTCGACTCGATGGACATCGAAAAAGAGCGTGGGATAACCATCAAGGCACAGACCGCCGCACTGCACTACAAGGCGCGTGACGGCCAGGTCTACAACCTCAATCTCATCGATACACCGGGCCACGTCGACTTCTCGTACGAAGTCTCGCGATCGCTCTCCGCATGCGAAGGAGCACTGCTCGTCGTCGATGCGTCGCAAGGTGTCGAAGCGCAGACGGTGGCCAACTGCTACACCGCACTCGACCTCGGTGTGGAAGTGCTTCCGGTGCTCAACAAGATGGACCTGCCGCAGTCGGACCCCGACAACGCGAAGGCGGAAATCGAGGACGTGATCGGCATCGA
The DNA here is from genome assembly GCA_018241185.1 of Pseudomonadota bacterium. Lineage (GTDB taxonomy): Bacteria > Pseudomonadota > Gammaproteobacteria > Burkholderiales > Burkholderiaceae_C > Xenophilus. Next base: position 45,357 of record JAFEEH010000254.1, read on the forward strand.
TGCGACCGACGCGATTCCCTGCTCGGCCAAGACGGGCATGGGTGTGGACGAGATCCTCGAGGCCATCGTCGCCAAAGTGCCCGCGCCGCGCGGCAATCCCGATGCCGCACTGCGCGCCATGATCATCGACAGCTGGTTCGATCCGTACGTCGGCGTCGTGATGCTGGTGCGCGTCGTCGACGGCCGCCTCGCCAAGGGCGAGCGCATCAAGATGATGGCGACGGGCGCCACCTACAACGCCGACAACCTCGGCGTCTTCACGCCGGCGAACGAGCCGCGCGAGGCGCTGGAAGCGGGCGAGGTGGGCTACATCATCGCCGGCATCAAGGAACTGCAGGCCGCGAAGGTCGGCGACACCGTCACGCTGATCAAGGGCGGCACCGGCGGCGCGGCCTTCACCGCAACGGAGCCGCTGCCGGGCTTCAAGGAAATCCAGCCGCAGGTGTTCGCGGGCCTGTACCCGACCGAGGCCAGCGAATACGACCAGCTGCGCGACGCGTTGGAAAAGCTCAAGCTCAACGACGCCTCGCTGCACTACGAGCCCGAAGTGAGCCAGGCGCTGGGCTTCGGCTTCCGCTGCGGCTTCCTGGGCCTGCTGCACATGGAGATCGTGCAGGAGCGCCTGGAGCGCGAATTCGACCAGGACCTCATCACCACCGCGCCGAGCGTGGTCTACCAGGTGATGAAGAACGACGGCGAGATCATCATGGTCGAGAACCCGGCCAAGATGCCCGACGTGGGCAAGATGGCGGAGATCCGCGAGCCCATCGTCACCGTGCACCTGTACATGCCGCAGGAGTACGTCGGTGCCGTCATGACGCTGGCCAACCAGAAGCGCGGCGTGCAGATCAACATGGCGTACCACGGTCGCCAGGTCATGCTGACCTACGACATGCCGTTGGGCGAGATCGTGCTGGACTTCTTCGACAAGCTGAAGTCGGTGAGCCGCGGCTACGCCTCGATGGACTACGAATTCAAGGAGTACCGCCCGTCCGACGTCGTCAAGGTCGACATCCTGCTCAACGGCGAGAAGGTCGATGCGCTGTCGATCATCGTGCACCGCACGCAGGCGCAGTTCCGCGGTCGGGCGGTGGTCAGCAAGATGCGCGAAATCATCAGCCGCCAGATGTTCGACGTCGCGATCCAGGCGGCCATCGGCGCCAACATCATCGCGCGCGAAACCATCAAGGCGCTGCGCAAGAACGTGCTGGCAAAATGTTACGGTGGCGACATCACCCGCAAGCGCAAGCTGCTCGAGAAGCAGAAGGCGGGCAAGAAGCGCATGAAGCAGATCGGTTCGGTCGAGGTCCCGCAAGAGGCCTTCCTCGCCATCCTGCAGGTCGAAGAATAAGCGGCGGCCTGGCCCGCCAGAAGAAGAATCCCCAGCGATGGCACTCCTGACTTCCCTGATCCTGGCCGCCTTCGTCGGCTACATCGGCGCCTGGTACACCGGCGCGGTGGAGGGCAACTTCGCCCTGCTGCTGCTGCTCGCGACGGTGGTCACCGGTGTGTACTGGCTGGCCGAGCGCTTCTATTTCCTGCCACGGCGCCGCAGGGCCGCGGAGGCCTTCGAGACCTCCAGCGTGCAGCGCCGTGAGGCGCTCACCCAGCAAGGCATCACGCAGTTCGACCGCGAGGACAGCAAGGCACGCGAGAAGATCCTGGCCCAGCCCTGGTGGCTGGACTGGACCGCCGGGCTGTTCCCGGTGATCCTGGTGGTGTTCCTGCTGCGCTCGTTCGTGGTCGAGCCCTTCAAGATTCCGTCGGGGTCGATGATGCCGACCCTGCTCACCGGCGACCTGATCCTGGTGAACAAGTTCACCTACGGGCTGCGCCTGCCGGTGATCAACACCAAGGTCACCGACGGCATGCCGCCGGCGCGCGGGGACGTGATGGTGTTTCGCTACCCGCCCAAGCCGAGCATGGACTACATCAAGCGCGTCGTCGGTGTGCCTGGCGACGAAGTGGCCTACCTCAACAAGAAGCTCACCATCAATGGCCAGCCGGTCAGCAAGGTGGAGGTGCCCGACTACTTCGACGACGAGGTGATGCGTTACTTCAAGCAGTACCGCGAGGACTTGGGCGGCAAGGAGCACCTGCTGCTCAACGACGAGACGCGCCGCGCCGGCCTGTCCGACGCCGAGATCATGTCGTTTCCGAACCGTGAAAATTGTCGTTACAGTGTCGAGGGCGTGGTCTGCAAGGTGCCGGCCGGCCACTATTTCATGATGGGCGACAACCGCGACAACTCGCTCGATTCGCGCTACTGGGGTTTCGTGCCGGACCAGAACATCGTGGGCAAGGCCTTCTTCGTCTGGATGAATTTCGGCAACCTCAAGCGCATCGGACCGTTTCACTAACCCGTTGACCAGGGAAGAGGAAGAGAAGAGGGTATGAGGGCAATGCAATCCAGGACGCGCCAGCGCGGCATCTCGTTCATCGGCCTGCTGTTCGTGGCGGTCGTCTTCGTGTGCGTGGGCATCGTGGTGGCCAAGGTGGTGCCGACCGCGATCGAGTACCAGAGCATCCTCAAGGCCGCCAACAAGGCCAAGGAAGGCTCGACCGTGCCGGAAGTCCGCGCCATCTTCGATCGGGCGCAGGCGGTCGACTACTTCGACGCCGTGTCGGGCAAGGACCTTGATGTGCAGAAGGTGGGCGACAAGGTGGTCGTCTCCTTCGCCTACGACAAGGAGATCCCGCTCTTCGGCCCCGCCTATCTGGTGATCAAGTACCGGGGCCAGTCCAACTGAGCCCGACCAGCCGCCAGCGCCCCGCCGACGTGGCTCCCAGCGGGCTCGGGGCGCTACAGGCTCGCCTGCAGCACGCCTTCCGCGATCCGGCCCTGTTGCAGCGCGCACTCACGCACCGCAGCTTTTCGGCCGAGCATAACGAGCGCCTGGAATTCCTCGGCGACTCGGTGCTCAACCTGGCTGTCTCCCATCTGCTCTACACCCGCCTGGCGCAGTTGCCAGAGGGCGATCTTTCCCGCGTGCGGGCCAACCTGGTCAAGCAGGACACCCTGCATCGCATCGCGCTGCAACTGGACCTGTCGCCGCTGCTGCGCCTGGGCGAGGGCGAGGCGCGATCGGGCGGCTCGGCGCGTCCGTCGATTCTGGCCGATGCACTGGAGGCCGTGATCGGTGCCGTCTACCTCGATGCGGGCTATGGCGCCGCGCAGGCGCTCGTCGAGCGCCTGTACGAGGCCGTGGAGATCAACCCGCGCATGGAGGCGGTCTCCAAGGACCCGAAGACCGAATTGCAGGAATGGCTTCAGGGCCACAAAATGAAACTGCCCGCCTACCGCGTGGCCGGCACACTGGGTGCGGCACACAAGCAGACTTTCGAGGTGGAGTGCGAGGTGGCCGAACTCGGTCTGGTCGCACGCGGCATCGGCGGCTCGCGCCGGGCCGGCGAGCAGGCGGCCGCGGCGGCGATGTTGCTCCAACTGAAGGCACGCGGCCGTTGAAGACATTCATGACCACCGATCCCAATGCTATCGATTCCGTAGCGCCTCCCGCAGGCGCCACGGGCGTTTCGACCCCAAATGGCTTGCAAATCCCGGGTGCGGGCGGTGCCCGGCGCTGCGGCTTGGTCGCCATCGTCGGCAAGCCCAACGTGGGCAAATCCACGCTGCTCAACGCACTGGTGGGTCAGAAGATCAGCATCACCTCGCGCAAGGCGCAGACCACGCGCCATCGCATCACGGGCATCCGCACCGTGGCGACGCCGGACGGCGGCGGCGCCCAGTTCGTCTTCGTCGACACGCCGGGCTTCCAGACCCGCCATGCGAATGCCCTCAACCGCTCGCTCAACAAGACCGTGCTGGGCGCGGTGGCCGACGTCGACCTGATCCTGTTCGTGGTCGAGGCGGGGCGCTTCGCGCCGGCCGACGCCAAGGTGCTGTCGCTGCTGGGCAAGAACATCCCGGTGCTGCTGATCGCCAACAAGCTCGACACCGTGCATCGCCGGGCCGACATCGCGCCCTGGCTGGCCCGGATGCAGGCCGAATACGCCGGTGAGGGTGCCGAGCGCTTCGCCGAGTTCGTGCCGATGTCGGCCAAGAACGCCAAGGACATCGAGCGGCTCATCGGCATCTGCGAGAAGTACCTGCCCGAGCAGCCGTGGTGGTACGACGAAGACGAACTGACCGATCGCAGCGAGAAGTTCCTTGCCAGCGAGACGGTGCGCGAGAAGCTGTTCCGGCTCACGGGGGACGAGCTGCCCTACACCTCGACCGTGGTCATCGACCGGTTTGAGGAAGAGCCGCCGCAGAAGAAGGGCCAGAAGCGCCTGGTCAAGATCGCCGCCACCATCGTGGTCGAGCGCGACGGCCACAAGGCGATGGTGATCGGCGACAAGGGCGAGCGCATCAAGCGCATCGGCACCGAAACGCGCCAGGAGCTCGAAAAACTCATGGATGCCAAGGTGTTCATCGAGCTGTGGGTCAAGGTGCGCTCCGGCTGGGCCGACGACGAGGCCCGGGTCAAGTCCTTCGGCTATGAGTGAACCGGGCCGGCGCGCCGCCGGCCGCCTGTGGGTGCTGATGCTCGCCGCCTGCCTGCTGGGCGGCGGCACGGGCGCCGGGGCGCAGGCCCCGCCGGTCGCGCCGCTGCTGCTGCGTGCCGGCACCGAGCAGAACCTGGTCATCGATGCCTCCGGCGACCCGCGCCTGCCACACCTGTTTTCCGTCGAAGGCGACGCCGCCGCGCCGCAGCGGCGGCCGTGGGCCGTGTCGCTCAACGTCGCGCTCGACGGCGCGGCGGAACTCGACCGGCGGCTGGTACAGGAACTGGCGCAGCGCCAGTTGGCCGGGCAGGTGCTGCTGGAGGAATTCCGCCCGCCGCGCGTACCCCGCTGTACCGAGCTGCAGGTCGGCAGCCGGGTGCCCGTCGCGGTCGTGCAGGCCGTCGTTCGCGCGTTGCTGCCGCTGTCGCAGCGCTGGTCGGTGCAGATCGTGGAGGACGATGAAGCCGGCACCGGCGAGTTGCAGCGCGTGTACATCGGCGGCATGGTGCAGCGGCCCTGTGCGCTGGCACCGCCTTCCAGGCTGCGCGAACTCGCCGCGCCGGGCCTGAGCCTGCCCGAACTCCATCGCCTGCTGCGCAACATCAACGGCACTGCCCGGCAACACGCCGCGGCGGCGCGGCCGCTCGGCGGAGCGTGACGTGAAGCGTGGCGTCGTGCACGAGCCGGCCTTCGTGCTGCACCGCTACGACTGGAGCGAATCGAGCCTGATCCTCGAGACACTGACCCGGCACCACGGCCGCATCGCGCTGGTGGCCAAGGGCGCCAAGCGGCCCAGTTCGAATTTCCGGCCCATCCTGCTGCCGCTGCAGCCGTTGCAGGTCAGCTATGGCGGCGATGCGGAGATCCGCACGCTCAAGGCCGCCGAGTGGATGGGTGGCCATGTGATGCCGACCGGCGAGGCCCTGCTGTCGGGCTACTACCTCAACGAGCTGCTGATCCGCCTGCTGGCGCGAGACGATGCGCATCCGGCGCTCTTCGACGCCTACGCCGCCACCGTGCGGGTGCTGGCGACCGCGCACGAAGCGGGCTCGCAGGCCAGCGTGCAGGCATCGGCGCTGCGGGCCTTCGAACTGCTGCTGCTGCGCGAGGTGGGCCTGCTGCCCACGCTCGATGCGCAGACGTCCACCCTGGCGCCACTCGATGCCGAAGTCGGCTACGCGCTGGTGGCCGAGGCTGGCCTGCGTGAGGCCCAGGCCGCCGAAGCGTCGCTGAACGGGGCGGGCTGGTCCGTTCTGCAGCGCGCGCTCGACGAGCCCGCGCCCTTCACCGCCACGCTGCGTGCGGTGGCCGAGCTTTCGGCGGGGGCCAACGCTTCCCTGCGCGGCCAGCTGCGCACCTTGCTCAACTACCATTGCGGCGTGTCCACGCTGCGCACGCGGCAACTGATGCGGGAGCTGCAGAACCTCTGAGCCCCGCCGATGCCCGGCCTCGCGCGGCGCGTCCTGCCTCCGGGCGCATGAAAGTCTTGCCATGAGTGCTTCTTCCTCCTCGCGCAACCGCACGGCCCTGTCGGTCAACCTGAACAAGGTGGCCCTGGTGCGCAACACGCGCCACCTCGGCATTCCCAGCGTGGTGTATGCCGCCGCGCTGTGCCTGGATGCCGGTGCCGACGGCATCACCGTGCATCCACGGCCCGACGGGCGCCACATCCGCGCGCAGGACGTGGCCGACCTGTCCGCCCTGCTGCGCCGCGACTGGCCGCAGGTGGAGTTCAACATCGAAGGCAATCCGTTCCAGAACCTGATGGACTTCGTGCGCGAGTTCCGACCTCAGCAGGCCACCTTCGTGCCCGACAGCGAGGACCAGTTCACCAGCGACCACGGCTGGCGCTTCCCGGAGGACCTGGCGCGGCTCAAGCCCCTGGTGGCCGAGGCGCGCGCGCTCGGCGTACGCGTGAGCCTGTTCATGGACCCGGACGCCGACCAGATGGCCGAAGCGCGCGCGACCGGCGCCGATCGCGTCGAGCTTTACACCGAAGGCTATGCCGCCTCGCGCGGCACTTCGCGCGCGACCCAGGTGCTCGCCCGCTACACCGAGGCGGCGCGCGCCGCGCAGGACGTCGGCCTGCAGGTGAATGCAGGGCACGACCTGAGCCGCGACAACCTCACCGACTTCCTGCGTGCGGTGCCCGGCGTGAAGGAGGTCTCGATCGGCCACGCCTTCATCGCCGATGCGCTGGAACTGGGCTACGCCGGCGCCACCCGCGACTACCTGCGCTGCATCGACGATGCGGCGCGCATCGCCTGAGGGCACGCGCCTTGGTCCACGGCATCGGCACCGACATCTGCGACATCCGGCGCATCGCCGCCACCTTCGAACGCCAGGGCGAGCGCTTTGCCGAACGCGTGCTGGGCGACGCCGAGCTGGCCGTCTGGCGCGCCCGCAGCGCCCGCTGGCCCAAGCGCGGCCTGCGCTACCTGGCCACGCGCTTTTCCGCCAAGGAAGCCTTCAGCAAGGCCATCGGCCTGGGCATGCGCATGCCGATGGCCTGGCGCCTGTGCGAGATCCTCAACGAGCCCAGCGGCAAGCCGCGCATCGTGCTGCACGATCCGCTCAGGAGCTGGTTCGAGGCGCAGGGCCTGACGGCCCATGTGACCGTGACCGACGAGACCGATTACGCCGCCAGCTTCGTGGTGGTCGAGAAGAAGAACCCCTGAGATGGCCGATTCCCTTCACCGCCCCCTCGTCATCGACGTCGCGGGCACCACGCTCACGGCCGACGACCGCCGGCGCCTCGCGCATCCGCAGGTCGGCGGTGTCATCCACTTCGCGCGCAACTGGGAAAGCCGCGCGCAGATGACGGCGCTCAACGCCGAGATCAAGTCGATCAATCCGCAGGTGCTGATCTGCGTCGACCACGAGGGCGGCCGCGTACAGCGTTTTCGCACAGACGGTTTCACGCGCCTGCCTTCAATGCGATCGTTGGGCGAGTGCTGGATGCGCGATCCGATGGAGGCCATCCAAGTGGCTACCGCGGCTGGCTACGTGCTCGCCAGCGAACTGCGCGCCGTCGGCGTCGACTTCAGCTTCGCGCCCGTGCTCGACCTCGACCACGGCGAGAGCAGCGTCATCGGTGACCGCAGCTTCCATCGCGACCCGCGTGTCGTGACGTTGCTGGCCAAGAGCGCGATGCATGGCATGCTGCAGGCCGGCATGCCGAACTGCGGCAAGCATTTTCCGGGGCATGGCTTCGTCAAGGCCGATTCGCACACGGCGATCCCGGTCGACCGCCGCAGCCTCAAGGCCATCCTGGCGGACGATGCGAAGCCCTTCGAGTGGCTGGCCGAGACGCTGGGAGCTGTGATGCCGGCGCATGTGATCTATTCGCGCGTCGATGCCCGGCCCGCTGGCTTCTCGGCCAAGTGGTTGCAGGAGATCCTGCGCGGTCGACTGCGCTTCGAGGGCGCGATCTTCAGCGACGACCTGAGCATGGAAGCCGGCCGGTACATCGACGGCCGGCTGTTGAGCTACACCGATGCCGCTTTGGCGGCGCTGGCGGCCGGCTGCGACCTGGCGATGCTGTGCAACCAGAGCATCGGCATGGGCGAGCCGCTGGACGCGCTTCTCGACGGCTTCTGGGCTGCGGCCACCGCGGGCCGCTGGCAGCCGGTGGCCGCGAGCGAGGCGCGGCGGCAGGCCCTGATGCCGGCGTGCCCGGCGGCGCCTGGCTGGGTGGCCATGCAGGCATCGGCAGCCTACACAGCCGCGCTCCGTCTGCTGCAAAAAATATAGCGGCTTGCGCAGGCGCCGCGGGCATTACAGGGCTTTTTGATTCAAGCCTCGCGCCGCAGCGCCGGAAACAGGATCACGTCCCGGATGCTCGGTGAATCCGTGAGCAGCATCATCAGTCGGTCGATGCCGATGCCGCAGCCGCCGGTGGGCGGCATGCCGTATTCAAGGGCGCGCACGAAGTCGTGGTCGAAGTACATGGCCTCGTCGTCGCCGGCATCCTTGGCGCTGACCTGCGCGTTGAAGCGGGCGGCCTGGTCCTCGGCGTCGTTCAGCTCGCTGAAGCCGTTGCCGAACTCGCGGCCGGTGATGTAGAGCTCGAAGCGCTCGGTCACCTCCGGCCGGTCGTCGTTGGCACGGGCCAGCGGCGAGATTTCGGTCGGGTGCTCCATGATGAAGGTGGGCTGCCAGAGCTTTTCCTCCACCGTCTCCTCGAAGTACAGCACCTGCAGGCTGGCAAGGCTGTGGCCCGAGAGGCGGTCCTTCTCTTCGCTCAAGCCCAGCTTGCGCAGGGCGTTGATCAGCCATGCGGCGTCGTCGACGTGCTTGCCCGCGTCGGTGTACTTGAGGATCGCCTCGCGGATCGTGAGCCGCGCGAAGGGCAGGCTCAGGTCCACCGGCTGGCCTTGGTAGGTGAGCTGCTGCGAACCGACGGCCTTGTCGGCGATGGTGCGGATCAGCAGTTCGGTGAAGTCCATCAGGTCGCGGTAGTTCCAGTAGGCCGCGTAGAACTCCATCATCGTGAACTCGGGGTTGTGCCGCACCGAGATGCCCTCGTTGCGGTAGCTCCGGTTGATCTCGAACACACGTTCGAAGCCGCCGACGATCAGGCGCTTGAGGTACAGCTCCGGCGCGATGCGCAGGAACATCTCCTGGTCCAGCGCGTTGTGGTGCGTCTTGAAGGGCTTGGCGTTGGCACCGCCGGGGATGGGATGCAGCATCGGCGTCTCGACCTCGAGGAAGTCGTTGGCCACCATGAACTCGCGCAGCGCGCTCACGGCGCGGCTGCGGGCCTTGAAGCGGTCGCGCGCGGTCTCGTCGGTGATGAGGTCGACGTAGCGCTGGCGGTACTTCTGTTCCTGGTCGGCCATGCCGTGGAACTTGTCGGGCAACGGGCGCAGGCTCTTGGTCAGCAGGCGCAGGGACGTGACCTTGATCGACAGCTCGCCGGTCTTGGTCTTCATCAAGGTGCCTTCGGCGCCCACGATGTCGCCCAGGTCCCACTTCTTGAAGTCGGCGTATGCCTCTTCGCCGATCGCGTCGCGCGTGACGTACAACTGGATGCGGCCGGTGGCGTCCTGCAGGGTGGCGAAGCTGGCCTTGCCCATCACGCGCTTGAGCATCATGCGGCCAGCCACGCTGGCCGCGACAGGCTGCGCTTCAAGCACGTCGGCGCCGGTCTCGCCGTGGACTTCGGCGAGCGCGGCGGCGCGGTTGGCAGGCTTGAAGTCGTTGGGGAAGGCCACGCCCTTGCCCTCGGCTTGCGCGTTGCGCAGCGTCTTGAGCTTCTCGCGCCGTTCGGCGATCAGCTGGTTGTCATCGGGCGGGAGGGCGGGCGTGTCGGACATGAAGAAGAAAGAAAA
>JAFEEH010000255.1 GCA_018241185.1 Pseudomonadota bacterium
GCATCCTGCCGGTTCTGCGTCGCGTAGCAGATGTCCTGCTGCTTGGGCTCGCGCACGGCCGGAAAGCGCGCGCGCACGGCGGCGGCGATCTCCGACGCGTCGTCGACCGACAGCGTGGTCTGCGTCACCACCGCCAGCTTCTCGGTCTGGCCTGGCTGCACGCGCGCGACGTCGGCCACGTCCTCGACCAGGTGGATGCCGTGGTCGAGCTGACCCATCGTTCCTTCGACCTCGGGATGCCCCTTGTGGCCGATCATGATGAACTCGTAACCTTCCTTCGCGAGCTTGGCCACCTCGACGTGCACCTTGGTCACCAGCGGGCAGGTGGCATCGAAGACCGAGAAACCGCGCGCATGCGCTTCCTGCTCCACGGCCTTGCTCACGCCATGCGCGCTGAAGACCAGCGTGGCGCCGGGCGGCACATCGGCCAGGTCCTCGATGAAGACGGCGCCCTTCGCCTTGAGCGTCTCGACCACATAGGTGTTGTGCACGATCTCGTGACGCACGTAGATCGGCGCACCGAACTTGGCGATGGCGCGCTCGACGATCTCGATCGCGCGGTCCACGCCGGCACAGAAGCCGCGCGGCTCGGCGAGGAGGATTTCCTGGACGTCCTGCATGGCGGGATCCGTCAAAGTACGCCGATCAGGCGCACCTCGAATGTCACGGGCTGGCCCGCGAGCGGGTGGTTGAAGTCGAAGCGCACCGCCGTGTCGCTCGTCTCCATCACCGCGCCCGCATAGCTGCCCGCGCCGTCGGGCGTGGGGAACTGCACCACGTCGCCCGGTTGGTACTGCTCGTCGGGGTCGCCCAGCTGAGCGAGCAGCGCGCGCGCCACCCACTGCTGCATCTCGGGGTTGCGCTCGCCGAAGGCCTCGCCGGCCGGCAGTTCGAAGGTGGCGTGCGTGCCCTCCTCCAGGCCCAGCAGGCGCTGCTCGACGGCCGGCGACAGTTCGCCGGTGCCCAGCGACAGCGTGGCCGGCTTGTCGGCGAAGGTGTTGATGATGTCGCCGGCCGGGCCGGCCAGGCGGTAGTGCAGCGTGAGGAAGGAGCCGGGCTGCACCACGGCGGCGCTGGTGTTCAAAGACAAGGAATCGCCCCGATAAACTGGTCCGTGATTTTAGAAGAGGGGTGCCGCCAGCCCGACCGAGGGGGTTTCGGCTGCCGCACGGCACCTCCAGGGAGGAAAGACCATGGCGTTCAAGGACCTGCCGGCGGACCTGCGTCCGCGCGAGAAGCTGCTGGCACGCGGCGCCGCCGCGCTTGGCGATGCCGAGTTGCTGGCGCTGCTGCTGCGCACCGGCGTGGCCGGCACCAACGTGCTGCAGCTCGCCCAGCAGTTGCTCGACGTGTTCGGCGGGCTGGCCGGGCTGCTGCAGGCCGGCGCCGATGACCTCAAGCGCGTCAAGGGCCTGGGCGGCAGCGCCAAGCGCGCCCAACTGGTGGCGGTGCTGGAACTGGCCCGCCGCGCCATGGCCGAGCAGCTGGCCGAACGCACCGTGTTCGAGGCGCCCGACTCGGTCAAGCGCTACCTGCAGCTGCACCTGGCCTGCCGCCCGCACGAGGTCTTCGCCGCGCTTTTCCTCGACAGCCAGCATCGCCTCATCGCGCTGGAGGAACTGTTTCGCGGCACCCTCAACCAGACCAGCGTGTACCCGCGCGAGGTGGTGTTGCGCGCCCTGCACCACCATGCCGCCGCCGTGGTGCTGGCGCACAACCATCCCAGCGGCAGCGTCGAGCCGTCACGCGCCGACGAGGCACTCACGCAGACGCTCAAGGCCGCGCTGGCGCTGGTCGACGTGCGCGTGCTCGACCACGTCATCGTCGGGCCCGGCCACGCTCTGTCGATGGCCGAGCGCGGGCTGGTGTGACGCCGGCAGCGCGGAATCCCGGAATCCGGTGATTCCCCGGCCGCGTCGGCGCAAGGACACTCCCTGCGCGCCAGACCCCATCCGCGGCCGCGTCCCACAATGCCTCTCATGCCCTTCCCTCGTCGACCGTTTCTGCCATGGACAGCGTACTGATCCTGGACGATGACGCGATGGTGCGGGAGCGCCTGCGCCGCCTGCTGGCCCGTGCGGTGCCTCATGCCCGCGCGCTCGAAGCCGATTCGCTGAAGGCGGCGGGAGCGTTGCTCGCAGGCCATCGCATCGACACGGCGCTGATCGATGTCGGATTGCCGGACGGCAGCGGCCTCACGCTGCTGCCGATGCTGCAAGGCCGCACGCCGCCGGTCGACGCCATCGTGGTCACCAGCCTGGGCGACGACGCCACCGTGCTCGAGGCGCTGCGCGGCGGCGCGGTGGGCTACCTGCTGAAGAACGCGAGCGACGTGGAGATCGAGTTGTCGCTTCGCAGCATCGAGCGCGGTGGCGCGCCCATCGACCCGGTCATCGCGCGGCGCGTGCTGACGATCATGGCTGCGCCGGCACCGATTGTTACCATGCGTTTCGGCGCCGCATCGCCCAGCGTGCTCAGCCCGCGCGAGATGGACGTGCTCGGGCTGGTGTCGCAGGGCCACAGCAACCGCGAGATCGCCGAGCAGCTTCACCTTTCGATCAACACCGTCGAATGCCACGCCAAGAGCATCTACCGCAAGCTCGCCGTGCGGTCGCGTGCCGGCGCGGTGTACACGGCGCGCGAACAGGGGCTGCTGCCCTGAAGGCCGGGCCGGCTGCCGGCCCGTGGCGATCGCTCCTCCTTGCCCTGCTGCTGGCGCTGCTGCTCGCGTGCGCACCCCGAGCCCACGGCGCACCCGACGCCGCGGCGACGCTTGCGCTGAGCACGGCAGAGGCCGTGCGCGGCGACTGGGCCGACAGCGCGCCACCCGTCGAAGGTTGGACCTCCGTGACGCTGCCCGACGACTGGTCCCGCCGGTGGCCGGATTTCGACGGCGTCGTCTGGTACCGCCTGCGCTGGACCGAGCCGGCCACGGTCCCGCTGGCGCCGCGGGCCGTGCTCATCGACTACGTCAACATGGCGGCGGCCGTGTCCGTCAACGGCAGCCTCGTCGGCCGCGACGCCCGGCTCGTGGAACCGCTGTCGCGCGCCTGGAACCTGCCCCGGATGTGGGTGCTCGACGCCCCACTCCTGCGCCCAGGCGCCAACGAACTGCTGGTGCGCGTGTCCGGCTTCGCCAGGTACCAGGCCGGTCTGTCGCCCGTGGTGATCGGGCCACCGGCCACGGTCGATGCGCTGCACGGTGCCGCGACCTTCGAGCGGCGATCGATCCAGTGGCTGGGCCTGGCGCTGACGCTCTTCATGGGCGTCACCTACGGCATGCTGTGGCTGCTGCGCCGGGCCGAAGCCGTGTACGGCTGGTTCGCCGCCTTCTCGCTGAGCTGGCTGCCCTACAGCTACAACTACATCGCCACCGACACCTGGCCGCTGCCGGGCACCGACGCCTTCCAGCGGGCCAACACCATGGCGCTGCTGCTGAGCGTGGGCTTCTTCGTCGCCTTTGCCCTCAGCTTCTGCCAGGTGCGGCGCCCGCGCCTGCTGCGCGCGGTGGCCGGGCTCGTGCTGGCGGTGGAATTGCTGCTGTGGCTGGCGCCTGCCGGTCAGCCGCTCGCGGTGGCGCGGCTGGTGGGCGTCTTCGGTGCCCTCGGCCTGTTCGTGATGTCGGCGGCCATGGTCGCCGTGCACGCCTGGCGGACCCGCGCGGCCGACGCCACGGTGCTCACGCTGTGCCTGGCCCTGCCGCTCGTCGCCGGCGTGCACGCCACGCTGATGCTGACCGGCGCGCTCGACAGCAACCGCTACTACATCACGCCGACGTCGATCATGACCCTGCTGGGCATCTCCTTCGTGCTGACCTGGCGGTTCGTGCAGGGCATGCGGCTGGTGGAGAACTTCAACACCGAGCTGCAGCGCCGGGTGAACGATGCGACCGCGCGCCTGTCGGCGCTGCTCGGCCGCCAGCATGCGGCAGAGCTGCTGCAGACGCGGCTGGGCGAGCGCCTGAGCCTGGTGCGCGACCTGCACGACGGGCTGGGCATGACGCTCTCGGGCCACATCAGCCTGCTGCGCAGCGAGTCCGGCCGTGGCGACACGCGCGCCCTGCATGCGCTGGAAGAGGTCAGCGCCGACCTGCGCCTGATCATCGAAAGCTCGGCGCTGGAAGAAGGCGACCCGCTGGCCGACCGCCTCGCGCCGCTGCGCCACCGCACCACGCGCGTCTTCGAGGCCGCGGGCATCGAGTGCCGCTGGACCCTGCACGCGCTGGACCGCTGCCACCTCGACAGCCGGCGCGCCCTGGACCTGCTGCGCCTGCTGCAGGAGGCGCTGGCCAACGCGCTGCGCCACAGCCAGGCGCGACGGGTCGAGGTGTCGATCGACGCACGCGGGCCGGACGAGCTCACGCTGGCGGTGGTCGACGACGGCCGCGGCCTGCCCCCGGACGTGGACGGAGCCCCCGCCGCCGGACTCGGGCTTGGCAGCATGCGCGCACGGGCCGAGCGCCTTCGCGGTAGGCTGGCCATCGAGTCCGTCGACGGCGGCACCGCCGTGCGGCTGCGCATCCCGCTCGACACCGCCACGGCCACATCCACCGCGCCGGCCTGAGCCGCCTTGACCGAGATCCCCCATGCCCCGCACGACCGCCCCCTTCAAGAGCCTGGCCGACCTCAAGCAGGTGCAGCGCGCGCTGAGCGAGACGCGCGCCCGTGAAGAAGCGCAAGCCGCCGCCCGCGCGGCCGCCGACAAGCAGCGGCAGGCCGAGCAGAACCTCTTCGCCCGCGCCGTGGGCGCCGACACGGGCGCCATGCGCCCGCTGCGCAGCAAGCCGGTCGTGCACCTGGCGCCCACGCCGCCGCCCCCGGTCGCCGCGCAGCACCAGCGCGACGAGGCGCAGGCGCTGCGCGAAGCGCTGTCCGACGAGTTCGACGTCACCACCCTGCTCGACGCCGACGACCAGATGAGCTTCCGCCGCCCCGGCGTGGGAACCGACGTCACGCGCCGGCTGCGCGCCGGCGACTGGTCGATCCAGCGCGAGCTCGACCTGCACGGCCTGCGCAGCGACGAGGCGCGCGAGGCGCTGGCGGCCTTCGTCCGCACCGCCCACCGCCAGGGCGTACGCTGCGTGCGCGTCGTGCATGGCAAGGGTCTGGGGTCACCCGGCAAGCAGCCGGTGCTCAAGACCAAGGCACAACGCTGGCTGATCCAGAAGAAGGAGGTGCTGGCCTTCGTGCAGGCCAAGCCGGCCGAAGGCGGCGCCGGGGCGCTGGTGGTGTTGCTGGCGCCGGCGGGGCGCTGAGAGCGTCTGCCGAGCGCGGGCCCGCCTCAGAACGAACAGTCGCAGGGTGCGTCGCAAGGCATGCCGCTGCAGGACACGTCGGGCAGCAGGTTGGCGCAATCGACCGCGTCCGTGCAGCGGTCGCTGCGCGAGCCCGAGCGCTGCCGGTCGTCGCGATCCGACTGCGCGGCATGGACGCAACGGCAGCGCTCGAACTGCCGAGGCAGCGCCACCCACAGCGCCAAAGCTCCGCAACGGCGCACGATGCGCCGCGCGTACTCCGAGCACGACGCACGACCCGTGTGGAAGCGCCACGCGCAGACGAAGCCCTTGTGCGGCGACAGCCGGCGTTGGTAGAAAGTGATCGCCGCGAGCAGCAGCACAGCCAGGAGCGACAGCTCCACCGTCCCAGAAGACACCGCCCCGGCCGCGTTCGCAGCGGCCTGCCCACCCCAGTTGCCCAGACTCATTGCCAGCCCTTGTCCACGCTGTTCACGAGCGCGTGGCGCATGATGGCATGGGCACCGGATTCAAACAAAAAAGGCCCGCAGCGCCCGACCCGCTTGCGCGAGTAGCTATGAATTTCGTAGCAATTCGGTGGGCGAGCAGCGCCCGTCGACGAGCCCGCCGGCCGCTTCACGCCCCCTTGTTGCGCATCCAGTCCGCGGTCTGGAAGAAGGACTGGCGCAGCCGCGCGCGCAGGTCCTCGGGCACACCGGTCTCGCCCATCGCCTGGTCCATGCAGGCCAGCCACTGGTCGCGCTCGGCGATGCCGATGGGGAAGGGCATATGGCGCGCGCGCAGCATGGGATGGCCGAAACGATCGGTGTAGTGCTGCGGGCCGCCCAGCCAGCCACACAGGAACCAGAACAACCGCTGGCGCGCGTTGTCCAGGCTCGGGCCATGGGCGGCGCGCAGGGCCGCATAGCCGGGCTCGAGGTCCATCAGGTCGTAGAAGCGTTCGGTGAGCTGGTGCACCTTGTCCTCGCCGCCGATCCACTCGAAGGGCGTGTCGAAGGGGGGCTTGTCCTGAATCTGCATCGGGCGATTGTCGTGGCGCGCTGTTGCTCGTGGCGCGAACCGTGGCCGATGCCAGCGGCACAGACGCGTTGATCCACGGCGGACTTGCTACGCTGCGCCTTGCACCCCCGCCTGCATCCACGAAACCCATGCCCGACTCCGGCCTGCCCATCATCGACATCCGTCCCCTCGTCACCGGCGGACCTGGCCGCGAGGCCGTCGCCGCGCAGATCGGCGAAGCCTGCCGTGCGCACGGCTTCTTCTACGTCTCACACCATGGCGTCGATCCGGCCCCGGTGCAGCGGCTCGAGACGTTGAGCCACCGCTTCTTCGCCCTGCCCGAAGCCACCAAGATGCAGTGGCGCATGGCCCTGGGCGGGCGCGCCTGGCGCGGCTACTTCCCGCTCGGCGGCGAGCTGACCTCGGGCCGGCCCGACTGGAAGGAAGGGCTGTACCTCGGCACCGAACTGCCGCCCGAAGACCCGCGCGTGGCGGCCGGCTGGCCGGTGCACGGCGCCAATCTGTTCCCCGACGCGCCGGGACTGAAAGATTTCCGCCAGACCATCCTCGACTACGTGGCGGCGGTGACGCAGCTGGGCCATCGCCTGATGGAAGGCATCGCGCTCAGCCTGGGCCTGCCGGCCACCTACTTCGCCGACCGCTACACGGCCGACCCGCTGATCCTCTTCCGGCTCTTCAACTACCCGAGCCGGCCGGTGCCCGAGGGCCTCGATGTGCAGTGGGGCGTGGGCGAGCACACCGACTACGGCCTGCTCACGCTGCTGCACCAGGACGACATCGGCGGCCTGGCGGTTCACACGCCCGCGGGCTGGATCGACGCGCCGCCGATGCCGGGCACCTTCGTCTGCAACATCGGCGACATGCTCGACCGCATGACCGGCGGGCTCTACAAGTCGACGCCGCACCGCGTGAAGCGCAACACCTCGGGGCGCGACCGGCTGTCCTTCCCGCTGTTCTTCGACCCCAACTTCGAGGCGCGCGTGCAGCGCATCGAGGGGCTGGCCGGCGCCCGGGCGCTGGACGACAGCGCCCTGCGCTGGGACCGCGCCAACGTGCACGCCTTCAACGGCCGCTATGGTGACTACCTGCTGGCCAAGGTGTCGAAGGTGTTCCCGCAGTTGCGGGACGAGGTGCTCTGAAGCTCGGCGGGCAACGGCGACGCTTCGTCAAGCGCCACCTCGGCGTCCGGATCCGAAATAGGCCGCAACTTGTCCACATGGCAGTAGAAGGTCCCCCCCTCGAACAGCACGTCGTAGTAGGTGCCGGGCAGGTACTGCCAGGGGTTGGGTGCGTCGTACGGCGCGGAGCAGACCTCGACGATGCGGCCGACCGCACGCGCGGTGGCCGGGCTGGCGGTGCAGCTCTCGACGACATAGCACAGGGTTCCGATGCGGATCATGCGGGGCCTCCAGAACGGCCATTCTGCGAGCCGGTGCGCGCCGGCGCAACGCCGGTCAGGTGGCGCGCGGCCCGCGGTGCGATGCTCGGCCGATGGCTGCCACCCGCTCATCTGTCGCGCGCCGCTGGCGCATTGCCGGCTGGGTGCTGCTGGCGCTGGGCTGGGTCGCGGCCGCCTGCGTGTACGCCACCGCGCCGGATGGGCCCGCCGGGTCGGCAAGCTACAGCGTGGTCGGCGGCGAGACCTTCGCGGACCCGGGCGGCGCCACGGGCTGGCAGGCGCAGCAGATCGAGCGCGTGGGTGGCCAGGGCACGCTGCTGATCGCGCGCTTCGACGACTGGCTCGGCACGCTCTGGCACGGCCGCCGGCTGGCGCTGACGCTGGGTGTGGCGGCGCTGCTGGCGGCGCTCGCGTGCCGCTTCGTTGCGAGCCTCGTCGACGACACCGACCTCAGATAAAAGGTGGCTGCAACGCCCGCCCAGCCTGCGCCGGCAGCTATCAAGTCGATAGCAAATCGCAGCGAACGGCGGGTGTCAGGCGTTTTGCCTGCCCTGCTCCGCCTTTTCCTGGCAGGGCACGCAGCGCAGTGCCGCGGGCTGGGCCTGCAGGCGTGCGAAGGGAATGTCGATGCCGCAGTCGATGCATTCGCCATAGCTGCCCTCGTCCATGCGTGCCAGCGCGGCGCGCACGGTGCGCAGTTCGCCGTGCTCGCGCGTGGCTTCGTCGTCGTCGATCTCCTGCTGCTCGTGCCGGTAGGCCAGCTCCGTCGGGTCGATCACCTCGTGGCTGCCGTCCAGCGGCTCGGCGCCGAGCTGTTCGCGCTGCGCGCCGTGCAGGCCCTGCAATAGCTCGGCCTCGCGTTGCGCCAAAGCGCTGCGCAGTTGTTGGAGCTGGGCGGTGTCGAATGCGGGCATGGGGCTCTCCGAAGTTCGGCGACGGCTCACGACGAGGCCGCGGCCGCACCAGCTTACACGCGGGATGCCTCGGCGTTCATTGCGCTGCGTCACTCCGACGCCTGCCGCAGCGTGGCCACCACCGGCCGGCGCAGCACCTCGCGCAGGCCCCACCAGCCGGCCGCCAGCGCCAGCACGGCACCGGCCGCCGCGCCGGCCAGCGGCACCCAGGGCGAGGCGGTCCAGGTGAAGTCGAACACGTAGCGCGCCAGGCCCCAGCCGATGACGGAGGCCACCACGCTGGCCAGCAGGCCGGCCAGCAGGCCGACGCCAACCAGCTCGGCGCGCTGCACCTGGCGCAGCAGGCTGGCTCGGGCGCCGACGGCGCGCATCACGGCGAACTCCTTGGCGCGCTCCTCGCGCGTGGCCGTGACGGCCGCGAACAGCACGACCAGGCCGGCCGCGAGCGTGAAGCCGAAGAGGAACTCCACCGCGCGGATCACCTGGTCGAGCACGCGCTGCACCTGGTTGAGCGTGGCGCTCATGTCGACGTTGGTCACGTTCGGGAATTGCCGCACCAGCGCGTTGTCGAAGCCCGCCTTGTCGGGCGCGCGGAAGGCGCCCATGTAGGTGACGGGCAGCTCGGACGGCATCGCCGCCACCGGGTACATCACGAAGAAGTTGGCATGCAGCGATCCCCAATCCACCTTGCGCGTGGAGGTGATGCGCGCCTCGCTCGGGATGCCGCCGACGTCGAAGCCCAGCATGTCGCCCAGCTTCAGGCCCAAGGTCTCCATGAGCCCTTCTTCCACGCTCACGGCATTCGCTTCGCCCGCCTTCCAGGCACCCTGCACCACCTCGTTGTGCGGCGGCTTTTCGGCGGCGTTGCTGAGGTTGAACTCGCGGTCGACCAGGCGCTTGGCGCGGTCTTCCGTGTAGTCGTCGGGCGAGACCGGCTTGCCGTTCACCGACACCAGGCGGCCGCGGAACATGGGGTACCAGTCGTAGTTCGCCACGCCGTCCTTGCGCAACGCATCGCGGAAGGCCTGCTCCTGGTCGGGCATGACGTTGATGACGAAGCGGTTGGGCGCGTCGGGCGGCGTCGCGCGGCGCCAGCTCGACACCAGGTCGGTGCGCAGCAGCACCAGCAGCACCAGCGCCAGCAGGCCCACCGACAGGCTGCTGACCTGCACCACCGCGTACACCGGCCGCGCCGAGATCTGCCGCGTGGCCAGCACCAGCCAGCGCGGCGCCGTGGCTTCGTTGACGCTGCGCCGCAGCACCTTCACCGCCACCCAGGCCAGCACCGCGAACACGACCACCGCGCCCGCAAAGCCGCCCACGGCGATGAGGCCCAATTGGACGTCGCTGCTGGCCGCCAGCAGCAGTGCTGCAAAGCCCAGGATGCCCACGCCCAGCACGGCGATCGACGCCGGCTTGAGGCCGCCCACGTCGCGCCGGATCACGCGCAGCGGCGGCACCTTGGCCAGCTGCAGCACGGGCGGCAGCCCGAAGGCGAAGAGCAGCGTCAGCCCCATGCCGACGCCGAAGGCCACCGGCCACAGCGTGGGCGCGGGCAGCGCGGTCTCGACCAGGCCCGCCAGCAGCAGCACGAAGGCGTAGTGCACCGCAAAGCCCACGGCCGTGCCCAGCAGGCTGGCCGCCAGGCCGATAACGGCGAACTCGAAGCCGTAGGCGCCGGCGATGGTGCGCTGGCTCTGGCCCAGCACGCGCAGCATCGCGCAGTCGTCCAGGTGCCGCGCCGCGAAGCCGCGCGCCGCCAGGGCCACCGCCACGGCCGACAGCAGCGCCGCCAGCAGCGCCACGAGGTTGAGGAATTTCTCGGCGCGGTCCAGCGTCTGGCGCATCTCGGGCCGGCCGCTCTCGAAGGACTCGAGCCGCGCGCCGCGCAGCGTGTTCTTCTTCAGCTCCGCGTCGGTGCCGTCCGAGAAGGCCTTCACCGCACGCTCCGGCCCGGCGACGGCGAAGCGGTAGGTCACGCGGCTGGCCGGCTGCACGAGCGTCGTGCGCGCCACGTCGGCCTGGTTGACCATCACCCGCGGCGAGAAGCTCTGGAAGCCGCCGCCGCGGTCGGGCTCGAGCGTGATCACGCGCGAGATGGTGAGCTGCGCATCGCCCAGCAGCAGCGGGTCGCCGACCTTGAGCTCCAGCGCGCCGAGCAGCGACGGGTCGACCCACACCTGCCCCGGCGCCGGCACCTCGCGCGTGGCCTCGCCGGCGCCCTCGGGCGTGTTCGCGACCTGCACGCTGCCGCGCAGCGGGTAGCCGGCGGTCACCGCTTTGAAGGCCACCAGCCGGCTGGCGCCGCCCTGGGCGTCGGTGGCGCGGGCCATGGTCGGAAAGCTGTAGGTAATGTTCCCCTGCAGGCCCAGTTGGGCCGCGCGGTCGACATACGCCTGCGGCGTCGGGTTGTCGGTGACCAGCACCGCGTCGCCGCCCAGCAGCTGGCGCGCGTCGCGCTGCAGCCCGCCCTTGAGCCGGTCGGCGAAGAAGCCGACGGCCGTGAGCGCGGCCACGGCCAGCAGCACGGCGACGATCAACAGGCGCAGCTCGCCGGCGCGCAGGTCGCGCCAGAGCGTGCGCCAACCCAGGCGGAGGGAAGCGGTCATGGCGCGGACGATAGCCGAAGGCCGCCGCCCGCCGCGGCGCAAGGGCACTCGGCGAAGGGCTTTGCACCTGCCCTGAATCCTCCAAGCCAAATCGGGCTGCGGCGCCCGTCCCGCTTGCGCCAGCAGCTATTCTTTCGATAGCAAAGGCGACGCGTAAAGCACGCCGCGCGGCGCCCGGCACAGCCCCCACAGCGTGAGGCCGCACAGCTCGGCCATGCGCACGCCCATCGCGGTGGGCGCCGAGATGGTTGCCATGGCCGCCACGCCCAGCCGAGCGCACTTGCGCACCAGTTCGTGGCTGCCGCGGCTGGAGAGCAGCACGAAGCCCGGCTCGGCCAGCCGGCCCGCACGCGCCAGGCGGCCCAGCAGCTTGTCGAGCGCGTTGTGGCGACCGACGTCTTCCAGCACGTCTGTCACCGCGCCGTCGATCGTCGCCCAGGCGGCGGCATGGATGGCCCCAGCCTCGGCGTTGAGCACCTGCAGCGGCTTGAGCTGGTCGAAAGCACGCAGCACCGTGGCCAGTTCGAGACGACCGATCCACTCCCGCGCCGGCACGGGAACGGGCGAGAGGTCGAGCGCTGCGAAGCTCTCGACGCCGCACACGCCGCAGCCGGTGCGCCCGGCCAGGCTGCGGCGGCGGCCCTTGAGACGCTCGAAGGCGCGGGTGGAGATGTCCAGCCGCACCTCCAGGCCCGGCATGCCTTCGGGCAGGCCGGCATCGATGGCGCCGACGGCTTCGACCTCGATGCCGCGGCAATCCTGCGGCGTGTCGAGGATGCCTTCGCTCAGCGCGAAGCCGAGGGCGAAGTCCTCGACGTCCTGCGGCGTGGCCATCATCACGGCGTGCGAGATGCCGTTGAAGACCAGCGCCACCGGCACCTCGGCCGCCAGGGTGTCGATGCGCCGCTCGCCCGCGGCCGGCAGGCCGGCTTCGCCGACGACCTGCACGGGCAACTGCAGCAGCGGCGGGAGCGTGGGACCGGCGTCGTCGAAGGAAGGCATGCCTGGACCTTAGCGCAAAGCGTGGCGACGGCGGTCCGCGTCAGCCCTTGCCCCTGCGCCGGTCGGCCTTGGGCAGCGCCGCCTGCGCCACCATCTGCTCGGCACGGGTCTGCAACTGGGCCATCATCGCGTCGAGGGCCTGCTCGCGCTCCTCGCCCAGCACGGCCAGGAGTTGCGCATTGATCTGCGACACGAGCGGGAACAGCGCCTCGTACAACGCCTGCCCCGCCGGTGTGAGGCGCAGCGCCACATGGCGGCGGTCGCTGCCCGCCTGCGTGCGCGACACGAGCTGCTTGGCCACCAGCGAGCTCACTGCCTTGGACGTGCGGGCACGGTCCAGCTGCGCGTGCTCTGCCAGCTGCGACGAGCCCAGCTCGCCCCGGCTGGCCAGGGTGGCGATCAGGCGCCATTCGCGGCGCGTGATGCCGAAGCGGCCTTCGCAGAGGCGGATCACCATGCCGCCGGCCACCGACAACAGCCGGCTCAGCCGGTACAGCAGCAGGTCGTCCAGCGGGCGGGCGCCGGCGTCGACGGGCGCGGAGGAAGGGGACATGGGGAAAGTCCGCACGACAGTTGATTTGAACAATCGATTGTGGGACTTCCAGAATCACCGGCAGACGCCCGGCACGGGCGCCCCCCATTCCCCTCGACGGAGACAACGCATGCATCCCCCTACCCTGCGCCGCCGCAGCGCCCTGGCCACCTTCGGCGCGCTGGCGCTGTGCGCCCTGCCCTTCGCATCCGCGCACGCCCAGGCCTTTCCCAACGGGCAGCCCATCCGGGTGCTGATCGGCGTGCCGGCCGGCGGCACGCAGGACGTGCTCACGCGCGCCATCGCGCAGGAGGTGCGCGACTCGCTCGGGCCGGTCATCGTCGACAACCGATCCGGTGCGGCCGGCCGCATCGCGGTGGAGGCGGTGAAGACCGCGCCGCCCGACGGCCACACGCTGCTGCTGGGCACGGCGGGGATGATGACCATGTTCCCGAGCGCGTACAAAAACCTGTCGTACGACCCGATGAAGGACTTCCAGCCCATCGTGAACGCGGCACGCTTCGAGCTCGCGCTGGTGGTCAACAAGGACGTGCCGGCGAACACGCTGCCCGAGTTCATCGCCTGGGCCAAGGCGCAGGGCGACAAGGTGAGCTTCGCGTCCTACGGCGCCGGCACGCCCTCGCATTTCCTGGGCGAGATGCTCAACCGCGCGGCCGGGCTGAAGATGGTGCATGTGCCCTACCGCGGCTCCACGCCCGCGCGGCAAGATGTGATGGGCGGGCAGATCCCGGTCTACTTCGACACCGTGGGCGGCGCCCAGCAGATGCTGCCATCGGGCCGCGTGAAGGTGCTGGCCACCAGCGGCGAGAAGCGTTCGCCGCTGATGCCCGCGCTGCCCAGCTTCGTCGAGGGCGGCTACAAGGACGTGGTCGCCACCGCCTGGTTCGCCTACTACGCGCCGCTGAAGACACCCAAGCCCATCGTCGACAAGCTGCGCGCCGAGTTCACGCGCGCCGTCAACTCGCGCGAGGTGCGCCAGCAGCTGCTGGCCAACGGCATGTACCCGATCGCCGACGACGCCGAGACGCTCGTGAAGACCATGCGCGAAGACACGGCGCGCTGGGGCGCGATCATGAAGGCCGTGAATTTCCAGGCCAACGACTGACAAGGACTCCCATGGCATCACGCCTGTCTCCCCTGCCGCGGCTGGCCGCGGCGCTCACCCTGCTGGCCGCCGCGGCCGTGCAGGCCCAGCCGCTGGACGGCCCGCTGCGCGTCGTCGTCGGCTATGCGCCCGGCGGCGCCACCGACATGGTGGCGCGCTTCGTCGGCGACCGGCTGGCGCAGAAGCTCGGCGTGCCGGTGGTGGTCGACAACAAGCCCGGCGCCGGCGGGCGGCTGGCGGCCCAGCAGGTCAAGGCCGCCACCGCCGGGCAGAACGTGCTGATGGTCGCCAACCCGGCCGTGATGGTGGTCGCGCCGCTGGTCTTCAAGGACAACGGCTACGACCCCGAGAAGGACTTCCAGCCGGTCGCGCACGTCAACGACTACGACTTCGGCCTGGCCGTCGGCCCGCAGGTGCCGGCCAAGGACCTCAAGCAGCTCTTCGACTGGATGCGCGCCAACCCGGCCCAGGCCAACGTGGGCGTGCCGGCCACGGGCAGCCTGCCGCACTTCTTCGCGCTGATGCTGGGCCAGAAAGCCAAGGTGCCGACCGAGGTGGTGGGCTACAAGGGCTCGGCCTCGGTGATCACCGACCTGATCGGTGGACAGGTGCCGATCGCCGTCGACACCTTCGACGTGCAGCTGCCGCAGTACCAGGCGGGGAAGATGCGCATCCTCGCCATGTCGGGCGTCAAGCGCTCGCCCTTCGCGCCCGACGTGCCGACCTTCAAGGAGGCCGGGCTGGACCTGGCCGCCTCGGGCTGGAACGCCTTCTTCGCGCCCGCCTCGATGCCGCGCGAGAAAGTCGACCGCCTGGCACGCGAGATCCGCGAGGTGATGCAGGAGCCCGAGGTGCAGCGCCGCTTCACCGACAACAAGCTGGTGCCGGTGGTCGCCACGCGCGAGCAGACCGAGGCCATGCTCAAGGCCTACCGCGCGCAATGGGCGCCGGTGGTCAAGACCTCGGGGTACAACCCATGAGCACAGCCAAGCGCCCCAACATCATCTTCATCGTCGCCGACGACCTAGGCTACGCCGACCTCGGCTGCTACGGTGGCCGCGAGGCGAATTTCGGCCCGGTCTCGCCGGTGCTCGACCGCCTCGCCGCGCAGGGCGCGCTGTTCACGCAGGGCTACGCCAACTCGCCCGTGTGCTCGCCCACGCGCTTCGGCATGATCACCGCCCGCTACCAGTACCGCCTGCGCGGCGCGGCCGAGGAGCCGATCAACAGCAAGAGCCGGGGCAGCGACACGCTGGGCATGCCGCCCGAGCACCCCACGCTGCCGTCGCTGCTCAAGGACGCGGGCTACCGCACGGCGCTGATCGGCAAATGGCACCTGGGCCACCCGCCGCACTTCGGGCCGCTGCGCTCGGGCTACGAGGAGTTCTTCGGGCCGATGGCGGGTGGGGTGGACTACTTCACCCACTGCGACTCGCGCGGCACGCACGACCTGTACGAAGGCGCCGAGGCGTCGAAGGCCGAGGGCTACCTCACCGACCTGCTCTCGCGCCGCGCGGTCGACTACGTGGACCGCATGGCCCAGGACGGCAATGCGCCCTTCTTCCTCAGCCTGCACTACACCGCCCCGCACTGGCCCTGGGAAACGCGCGAGGACGCGGACCGCGCCCCGGCCGTGAAGGACAACCTCTTCGACCTGGCCGGCGGCAACATCCACGTCTACCGCCGCATGATCCACCACATGGACGAGGGCATCGGCTGGATCGTCGAGGCCTTGAAGAAGAACGGCCAGCTCGACAACACGCTGATCGTCTTCACCAGCGACAACGGCGGCGAGCGCTTCTCGGACAACTGGCCGCTGGTGGGCGGCAAGATGGACCTGACCGAGGGCGGCATCCGCGTGCCGTGGATCGCGCACTGGCCGGCCGTGATCGCGCCGGGCGCGCAAAGCCGCCAGCTGTGCATGACCATGGACTGGTCGGCCACGATGCTCGAGGCGGCCGGCGTGGCGGCGCACCCGGACTACCCGCTCGACGGCGTATCGCTGCTGCCCGTGCTGCGCGACGCCGGCCACCGCTTCGATCGCCCGCTGCACTGGCGCATGAACCACCGCGGCCAGCGCGCGCTGCGCGAGGGCGACTGGAAGTACCTGCGCGTGGACGGCAACGACTACCTGTTCAACATCCCGGGCGACGAGCGCGAGCGCGCCAACCTGGGCAGGAAGGAGCCCGAGCGGCTCGAGCGCATGCGCCAGGCGTGGGAGGAGTGGAACTCGACCATGCCGGCCATCCCCGAGGATGCGACGGTGAGCCTGGGCTACTCGGTCAAGGACATGCCGCAGCGCTGATGCTGCCGGGCGGGTGACGCACGGCAGGAATTGCTCAGATTGGGCTTAGCAATTCCTTGAGAGAAATGAGCCCCTGGCGCCCGTCCATCGGGCGCGAGCAGCTCCCGAATTCATAGCAAACCAACTATCTGGTCCGGCCGCACCGCGAGGTGCAGGTCGGCGCTGGTGCTTGCGTCGTCTTAGTTTTCGATATATCTTTAATGTTCAAGATATAAATCGAAAACACATGACATTTTCCGACGACACCCCTCGCCCCGAGCGCGGCAGCGGCCGCGGCCGCCACGGACACGGCGAGCACGGCGCCGGCCACCGCGTCTTCGGCCGCGGCGGCCTGCGCCTCGTGCTGCTGCAGCTCGTTGCCGATGCGCCCCGCCACGGCTACGAACTGATCAAGGCCATCGAGGAACGCCTGGGCGGGCGCTACAGCCCGAGCCCGGGCGTGGTCTACCCCACCCTCACCCTGCTGGAGGAAATGGGGCTGGTACAGGTCGATGCCCCGGACGCGGGCGGCCGCAAGCGCTACACGGTCACGCCGGCCGGTCAGGCGCACCTGCAGGCCAACCGAACCCTCACCGATGGACTGATGGCCCGCAT
>JAFEEH010000256.1 GCA_018241185.1 Pseudomonadota bacterium
ACCCGCTGCACCGCGGCGGCGGCGAGGTGTTCGACGAAACGGTGGCGGGCTATGCCGCTGCCGTGCGCCACCGGCCCGTGTCGGCCGTCTACCTGCAGCGCGTGCTGGCCGACTACTTCCGCTGTCCCGTGCGCGTGGAGCAGTTCGTCGGCAAGTGGTACGACGTGCCGCAGGGGCAGATGTCGCGGGCCGGGGCCGTCAACGCGACCCTCGGCCACACGGCGCTGGCCGGCGAGCGCGTCTGGCAGCGCGACCTGCGCGTGCGCCTGTGGATCGGGCCGGTCCGCCGCGATGCGTTCCGCGCCTTCTTCCCCGGCCGCGCCCACGCCCGGGCGCTCGAGAAGATGCTGGCCCTGCTGGCCGGCGTGACCTGCGAGTACGAGGTCCGCCTGGTGCTGGCGCGCGAGGAGGTGCAGTCCGTGGTGCTCGACGAGGCGCAAGGCAGCCACCTGGGCTGGGACAGCTTCATCACCACCCGGCCCGTGCCCCACGACCGCAGCGACACCTCCTACGAACTGCACCCGCTGCACTGACCCCCTTGTCGCGCCGCGCGCGGCGCATCCCAACCGCACCCCTCGCCATGAGCATCTCGCTGAAGACCCTGATCGGCAAACTGAACCCGGCCGCCCGCGCCGCCACCGAACGCGCCGCCAACCTGTGCCTGTCGCAGGGCCACTACGAGGTGGACCTGGAGCACCTGTTCCTCGCGCTGCTGGAGCAGCCGCGCAACGACCTCGCCGCCATCCTCCGGGCCGATGGTGTCGACGCCGCGGCCCTCCGCAGCGACTTGGAGCGCGAACTGCACACGCTCAAGAACGGCAACACGCGCACGCCCGTCTTCTCGCAGCATCTGCAGAAGCTCTTCCAGCACGCCTGGCTGCTGGCTTCGCTCGATGCGCATGTGCTCCAGATCCGCTCCGGCCACCTGGTGCTGGCCCTGCTCACCGAGCCCGACCTGGCACAGCTCGCACGCCGCGGCTCTGCGCTGTTCGCACGCCTGAAGGCCGACGCGCTGAAGCACGACTTCGACCGGGTGACCGACGGTTCCGACGAGGCGCGTGGCGCGACGGTGGCGGCGTTGCCGGAGGGCGGGGCGGCCCAGGCGGACGCGTCGCTGGCCGGCGCGCAGGCGCCGGGCCGCACCCCTGCGCTGGACCAGTTCACCACCAACCTCACGCAGCGCGCGCGCGACGGCGCACTCGACCCGGTGATCGGCCGCGACGCCGAGATCCGCCAGGTCATCGACATCCTGATGCGCCGGCGGCAGAACAACCCCATCCTCACCGGCGAGGCTGGCGTCGGCAAGACGGCCGTGGTCGAGGGGCTGGCCCTGCGCATCGCCGCGCAGGACGTGCCCGCCACGCTGCGCGAGGTGCAGGTACACACGCTCGACATGGGCCTGCTGCAGGCCGGCGCCAGCGTGAAGGGCGAGTTCGAGAACCGGCTCAAGGGCGTGATCGACGAGGTCAAGAAGAGCCCGCACCCGATCGTGCTCTTCATCGACGAGGCCCACACCATGATCGGCGCCGGCGGCCAGGCCGGCCAGAACGACGCGGCCAACCTGCTCAAGCCTGCGCTGGCGCGTGGCGAGCTGCGCACCATCGCCGCCACCACCTGGGGCGAATACAAGAAATACTTCGAGAAGGACGCCGCGCTGGCGCGTCGCTTCCAGGTCGTGAAGGTCGAGGAGCCGAGCGAAACGCTCGCCGCCGCCATGCTGCGCGGCATGGTGCCACTGATGGAAAAGCACTTCGGCATTCGCGTGCTCGACGAGGCCATCACCGAGGCCGTGCGCCTCTCGCACCGCTACATCAGCGGCCGGCAACTGCCCGACAAAGCCGTCAGCGTGCTCGATACCGCCTGCGCCAAGGTCGCGCTCGGGCAGAGCGCGACGCCGGCCGTCATCGAAGAGGCGCGGCGCAGCATTGAGCGCATCGATGCCGAGGTGGCCGCCCTGAGCCGCGACGACGCCGCCGGCGCACGCAGCCGCGCACGCCCGGACGAGTTGGCGCAGCAACGCGCCGACGCGGTCGTGGCGCTGATCGAAGCCGAAGCCAGGCTGACCCGGGAGAGCGCGCTGGTCGATCGCATCACGGCCCTGCGCAGCGCGCGTGCGGCGGCGGCGCCATTCGGCGACGCGCCTGCACCCGCAGCCAAGCCGGCCGGCCGCAGGAAGGCCAGCGGCCAGGTGCCGGATGAACTGGACACCCTCATCGCCGAACTCCGCGCCCTGCAGGGCGACCAGCCGCTGCGCCCCCTGCAGGTCGACGGCGCCGTGGTCGCCGGCATCGTCTCGGCCTGGACCGGCATTCCGCTGGGCCGCATGGTCAAGGACGAGATACGCACCGTGCGCAACCTGCAGGCGCTGCTGGCCGAGCGCGTGATCGGCCAGGACCATGCGCTCGAAGCCGTCGCCCAGCGCGTGCGCACCGCCAGCGCGCGGCTCGAAGACCCCCACAAGCCGCGCGGCGTGTTCCTGTTCGTCGGCCCCTCGGGCGTCGGCAAGACCGAGACCGCGCTGGCGCTGGCCGACATCCTCTACGGCGGCGAGAAGAAGCTCGTCACCATCAACATGAGCGAGTACCAGGAGGCGCACAGCGTCTCGGGCCTGAAGGGTTCGCCGCCTGGCTACGTGGGCTACGGCGAGGGCGGCGTGCTGACCGAGGCCGTGCGCCGCAACCCCTACAGCGTGGTGCTGCTCGACGAGGTCGAGAAGGCCCACCCCGACGTGCTGGAGATGTTCTTCCAGGTCTTCGACAAGGGGACCATGGACGACGCCGAGGGCCGCGAGATCGACTTCCGCAACACCTTGATCATCCTGACCTCGAACGTCGGCTCGGCGCAGATCATGCAGAGCTGCCTCAACAAGGGCGAAGCCGAGCGGCCCGACCCCGAAGCGCTGGCCGAGGCGCTGCGGCCCGTGCTCATGAAGTCCTTCAAGCCGGCCTTCCTCGGCCGCATGAAGACCGTGGCCTTCTACCCGATCGGCGACGAGGTGCTGGCCGAGATCATCACGCTCAAGCTGGGCCGCATCCGGGAGCGCATCGCCGCCAACCACAAGGCGAGCTTCGAGTGGGACGATGCGCTGGTGGAGTCCGTGCTGGCCCGCTGCACCGAGGTCGATTCGGGCGCGCGCAACGTCGACCACATCCTGGGCGGCACGCTGCTGCCCGAGATCGCCGATGCCGTGCTGGCCCGCATGGCCGACGAGGCCGCGATCGCGAAGATCAAGGTCGGCAGTGGCAAGAACGGCGATTTCAAGTACCGCATCAGCTGAGCGCCGAAGGCACTTTTGCTATCGAATCGATAGCTGCTCGCGCAGGCGGGACGGGCGCTGAGGCCCGATTTGGCTTGAAAAGTTGGTGGCGGGGCCGATCAAACAGCGATGTCCGCCCCGCGCTCGGCCAGCAGCGCGCGCAGCACCGAGCGGTGGCAGTGCGCCTCGTCTTCGCAGTAGCAGCCCACGGCCAGGGCCGACTGGTGCGACAGGGCGGCCAGCAGGTCCAGGCTGCGGCTGGCCTCGGCGTCGGCCATCTCGGCCTTGTACTTGCGCACGAAGGCGTTCCATTCGGCCGGCGTCTTGGCCTCCTGGCCCAACTTCATCGTCTCGGCGGACGGTGCGAGGTTGGGGTACCAGACGTCGTACCAGTTCTGCGCGGCGAACTCGGCCTTGGGCACGCCTCGCGGCGGGCGCCGCACGGTACCGATGCGCAGGCCCTCGCCGGGCGCACGCGGGGTGCCGAGGCGGACGATGCGAATGCTCATGGTGATGGTCTCCCTGTGGTTTGAATGTCAGGTGCCGACGATCCCGCCATCGCGCCGGCGCACGACCACGGTGGCCGAGCGCGGCCGGGCGCTGCCGATCGCCTGGCCGTCCGGCCATGCGCTGTTGGGTGTAGCGCTGCCGTCATCGCGCGTCTCGCCGGGGTGCTGCACGTTCACGAACAGCGTGCGGCGGTCGGGTGTGAGCACGCAGCCGGTGATCTCGCAGCCCTTCGGTCCGGTGAGGAAGCGCCGAATGCGCCCCGTGGCCGGGTTGGCGCACAGGAGCTGGTTGTTGCCCAGCGCCGTGTAGGGCGGCTTGCCGAGCGTCTGGCCGCTCATGTCGGTCTGGATCCACAGCAGGCCGGCGCTGTCGAAGTGCAGGCCGTCCGGGCTGCCGAAGAGGTCGGCCTTCTCGCCGGCCGGGCCGGCGGGATAGCGCGTGCCTGCCTGCGGCAGCGCCGTGTCGCCGGCCAGCACGAAGTGGTCCCACGTGAACATGTCGGCCGCCGCGTCGCCGCCGTCCTCGCGCCAGCGCAGGATGCCGCCGAAAAGGTTGTTGGCGCGCGGGTTGGCGGGGTCGGCCGCGGGCTTGCCCGGCTCGCCGCGCTGGCTGTTGTTGGTGAGCGTGACGTACACCTCGCCCGACTGCGGGTGCACGGCGATCCATTCAGGCCGGTCCATCTTCGTGCCACCGACGATGTCGCCGGCGAGGCGCGCGTGGATCATTACGTCGGCCGCGTCGGCGAAGCCCGCCGCCGCATCGATTCCGTTCTGCCCGTGCACCAGCGGCAGCCACTGCCCGCGGCCGCCCTTGTCGTAGCGCGCGACGTACAGCGTCCCGTCGTCCAGCAGGTCGCGGTTGGCGGCGCGTGCCGCGGCGTCCTGCCCCGGCTGCACGCGCCGGCGGCTGACGAACTTGTAGATGTACTCGAAGCGCGCATCGTCGCCCATGTACACGGCCAGCCGGCCGTCGCGGGTGAGCGTGCACGTGGCGCTCTCCTGGCGCTTGCGGCCCAGCGCCGTGCGCTTGACCGGCACCGACTGCGGATCGAAGGGATCGATCTCCACCACCCAACCGAAGCGGTGGGGCTCGTTGGGATGACGGGTGAGGTCGAAGCGCTCGTCGTGCCGCCAGTACTCCACCCACTGGCTGCCGGGCACGGTGCCGTAGCGCTGCTGCGCGGGTGTGACGGTGCGCGCCGCCTCCTTCGGCCCGCCGAAGTAGCCGTAGAAGTTCTCTTCGCAGGTCAGGTAGGTGCCCCAGGGCGTGACGCCCATGGCGCAGTTGGCGAAGGTACCCAGCACGCGCTCGCCGGCCGGGTCGGCCGCGGTGCGCATGCGCGCCGTGCCGGCGGCCGGTCCGGCGATGCGCATGGGCGTGGCGGCATGGATGCGCCGCGCGAAGCGCGAGGGCAGCACCTGCTGCCAGCCTTGCGCCGAACGCTGCACCTCGATCACCGACACGCCCATCGCATGCTGCGACTTGCGCACTTTCTCCGCGGTCCAGGCGGCGGCATTGGGCATGCTGTCGGCATGCAGCAACTGCTCGTCGGTGTACTCGTGGTTCATCACCAGCAGGCCGTGGTCGCTGCTGCCGCCCAGGGGGAAGAAGTGCATGCCGTCGTGGTGCATGCCCGCCTGCACGGCCTGGTCGTCGGCGCTGTTGGAGGCATCGGGCGCGAAGGCCGGCATGCGGCCGGCCACGCCCGTCGGCGATCCCCAGGGGTAGAGCACTTGCCAGACATAGCCGGCCGGTACGCGCACCGCGTCGTCCAGGGAGGCGGCCACGCTGGGGAAGGAAGGCAGGGTCGCGTCGGTGGCGCCGTGGGCGCAGCCCTGGCCCAGCAGCGACACCACGGCGGCCGCGCCTCCGGCTTGCAGGAAGAGACGGCGGTCCGGGCGGTCGGGCGACATGGGCAGCTTGTAGCGTGGAAGACAGGCGCGATCATCGCCGAAGGCCATACTGCCCGGCACCCAAGGAGACACCTTCATGAGCGAACGCATCGAATGGATCCGCCACGACGACGGCGTGGTCGAGCTCCACCTGAACCGCGCCGACAAGATGAACGCGCTGGACCCGGCGATGTTCGATGCGCTGGTCGCCGCCGGCGAGCGCCTGCAGGATGACCGCACGGCGCGCGCCGTGGTGATCACCGGCCGCGGCAAGGCCTTCTGCGCGGGGCTCGACATGGAGTCCTTCGCGCGCATGGGCGACGAGGCCGCGGGCGCCGGCGTGCTGGGGCAGGGCGGCCGCGCCGACCTGATCGAGCGCACGCATGGCATTTCCAACGCCGCGCAATACGTCGCCATGGCCTGGCGCGAGGTGCCGGTGCCGGTCATCGCCGCCGTGCACGGCGTGGCCTTCGGCGGCGGGCTACAGGTGGCGCTGGGCGCCGACCTGCGACTGGTCACGGCCGACACGCGGATGTCGGTCATGGAAATCAAGTGGGGCCTGGTGCCCGACATGGGCGGCACACCGCTGCTGCGGGCGCTGGTGCGCGACGACGTGGCGCGCGAGCTGACCTACACCGGCCGCATCGTCGCGGGCGACGAGGCCGTCGCGCTGGGCCTGGCCACGCGCGTGGTGGCCGACCCGCTGGCCGAGGCGCAGCGCCTGGCGCACGAGATCGCGGCGCGCAGCCCCGACGCCATCCGCGGCGGCAAGCGCCTGCTCAACGCGATGGCGAACCCGAGCGTGAGCGACGCCGAGCTGCTGCTGGCCGAATCGAAGGAGCAGCAGGCGCTGATCGGCAGCCCCAACCAGACCGAGGCCGTGCGCGCCAACATGGAAAAGCGCCTGCCGCGCTTTGCCGACCCGGCCTGAGCGTTCGCGCGGATTTCGAGCCAAATCGGCCGGCAGCGCCCGTGGGACGGGCGCGAGCGGCTATCGATTTTGTAGCAAACCCGGCGTTCAGTCGCCATGGAAGCGCACCCACTCGTCCAGCGGCGCGCGCTCCGACACCAGCGCGTTGACCGGGTGCGCCGGGTCGCGCAGCCCGATCGCCATGCCGCAGAACACCATGCGGCTGTCCGGCCAGTCCAGGAAGCGGCTGATCGTCTGCGGGTAGAAGGCCCAGCATTCCTGCGGGCAGCTGTCGAGCCCGCGCTCGCGCAGCAGCAGCATCACCGTCTGCAGGAACATGCCCAGGTCGGCCCATTGGGGCGGGCCCATCAGCCGGTCGACCGAGCACATCAGCGCGGCCGGTGCGCCGAAGAAGGCGTAGTTGTTGGCGAACCAGCGGCGCCGCGCCGCCTTGTCCTCGCGCGGGATGCACAGCAGCGCGTACATGTCCTCGCCGACGCGAAAGCGCCGGTCGCGCCAGGGCGTGGGCAGCGAGGGCGGGTACACGTCGTAGGCCGGCGCTTCGGGCTCGGCATCGGGCGCCAGGCGAGCCTGCATCAGCGCCTTGAAATCGGCCAAGCGTTGGCCGATCAGCACGTCGACATGCCAGGGCTGCAGGTTGCCGCCGGAGGGCGCCCGGGCTGCCGCCTGCAGCACCTCGCGCAGCACGTCGGTGGGGATGGGGTCGGGCAGGAAGGCGCGTACCGACAGGCGGCTGCGCACCGCATCGCTCACGGACAGGGAGGGGCTGGGAGAGGCCATGCGCCGCACTGTAACGAGGCGGCACCGGCCTCGCTGAGCCGGGTGCGACGGCGCGGCGCGCGCCGCGCCGCCATCGCCGCCGTCAGTCGCAGCGGAACAGCACGCCGTCCTTGGGCAGCGCATCGCCGCGCGGCTCGGTCAGGAACCGGATCGGCGCGCCGTCGATGCGGCAGAAGGCCATCGCCTGCGCCTCGTCGGGGGCCTTGAGCACGCCGTCGTAGAGGCGCACCACGCCGGACGTGGGCGGCATGGCACAGCCGGCGAGCAGGGCGAAGGCGGGCGCGAGGGCGGCGAGGGCGATGGGGTGGGGCGATTTCACCGGGGCGATGGTAGCGATGCCGTCGTCACCGGGATCGGCCGATCGAGCCGATCGCGGACAGACCGATGTCGCGACTACCCTCGGCGACGTCGGCGCGGCGGCATCCCCAAGGTCTGCATCGACGTGTCGATCGCCTCGCGCAGCGCCGGGTCTTGCGGCGCCTCGCCGGCCCAGCCGAAGACGAGCCACAGGCAGGCGGCAACGAAGACCAGGGTGGCGGACAGCAGGACGAGCAGCATAGGCGTTCTCTGGGGGTACGCCACAGGACGATTGGGACGCCTGCTCTTTGAAGTGGCTCTTCTTGGAGGTTCACCCACCCGCGGGTGCGCGGGCGATCCGGTGGCCTGCCCGGAGGGGCTCGAACCCCCGACCTGCTGCTTAGAAGGCAGCTGCTCTATCCAGTTGAGCTACGGGCAGATTCCTGTTGCAGGAATGCGGTGGGAGGCGGGAAGAAAAAGGTGGTCGGAGCGGCGGGATTCGAACTCGCGACCCTCTGCTCCCAAAGCAGATGCGCTACCAGGCTGCGCTACGCTCCGACGAACTGCGCATTCTACCTGCAGAAAACCACCCGCCCGCCCTGCACATCAGCGCCGCTCGTATTGCGCCTTGCCGAAGAGGATGCCGCGTGACTTGTCGTCGGTCAGCGGCTTGCGCAGGTCGGCCAGCACCTTCACGCCGCGCTGCACCGCAGGGCGGGCGGCGATGCCGTCGAACCAGGCCTTGAGGTGAGGGTACTCGGTGAGCACGATGCCCTGGTTCTCCCAGCTGCGCAACCACGGGAAGATGGCGATGTCGGCGATGGTGTAGTCGTCGCCCGCGATGAAGGCGCTCTTCGACAGGCGCTTGTCGATCACGCCGTACAGGCGCTTCGCCTCATTGGTGTAGCGGTCGATGGCGTAGGGCAGCTTCTCGGGCGCGTAGAGGCGAAAGTGGTGCGCCTGGCCCAGCATGGGGCCAACGCCGCCCATCTGGAACATGAGCCACTGCAGCACCTCGTAGCGCGCGCGGGCGCCCTCGGGCAGGAACTTGCCGGTCTTGCCCGCCAGGTACACCAGGATGGCGCCGGATTCGAACAGCGAGATCGGCTGGCCGTCCGGCCCCTCGGGGTCGGTGATGGCCGGGATCTTGTTGTTGGGGCTGATGGCCAGGAACTCTTCGCTGAACTGGTCGCCCTGGCCGATGTTGATCGGGTGCACGCGGTAGGGCAGGCCGGTTTCCTCGAGCAGGATGTGGACCTTGTGGCCGTTGGGCGTGGGCCAGGAATAGACGTCGATGGGCGCTTGGGGCATGGGCTCGGCTTCCGTCGGATTGAAGGGAATGAAAGGGGCCGGCCAGCATAGCGGCGGCCCGGTCGGCGCGCCCGCGCCGCAGCCGCCGCCCCGCCGTTGGCGTGGGCTTGGCCGGGTGCCGCTCAGGTGGCAGCGGTGGCCGGCGCCAGGTACCGGTGGATCTGTGCCACGGCGGCCGCGCCTTCGCCGATGGCGCCGCCCACGCGCTTGACCGAGCCGGAGCGCACGTCGCCGATCGCGAACACGCCCGCGACGCTCGCTTCCAGCGGTGCCGCGCCGTTGCGGCCCGTGCACACGAAGCCGGCGTGGTCGACCTCGACGCCGCAGTCCTGCAGCCAGCCGGTCTCGGGGTCGGCGCCGATGAAGAGGAACACGTTGCGCGTGTCGCAGCGGTAGTCCTCGCCGCTCTGGCGGTTGTGCCAGAAGGCGCCGGCCAGGCCGGTCGTGGAGTCGCCGTCGAGCCGCAGCAGTTCGGTGTACGGATGCAATTCGATGTTGGGCGTGGCCTCGATGCGCTCGATGAGGTAGCGCGACATGCTGGCCGCCAGCGAGGGCCCGCGGATCAGCACCGACACCTTGGCCGCGTGCTGCGACAGGAACACCGCCGCCTGCCCGGCCGAGTTGCCGCCGCCGACGAGGGCGACCTCCTGCTGGCTGCACAGCTTGGCCTCGATGGCCGAGGCCCAGTACCAGACGCCGCGGCCTTCGAACTCGGCCAGGCGCGGCACGGCGGGGCGGCGGTAGCGTGCGCCACTGGCCGCCACCACCGTGCGCGCGCGCAGCACGCGCCCGTCGGCCAGGCGCAGTTGCAGGGCGCCGTCGGGGTTGTCACGGGTGCAGTCCAGGCCGACGACCTCGACCGGGATCAGCATCTCGACGCCGAACTTCTGCGCCTGCACGAAGGCGCGGCCGGCCAGTGCCTGGCCGGAGATGCCCGTCGGAAAGCCCAGGTAGTTCTCGATGCGCGCGCTGGCGCCGGCCTGGCCGCCGAAGGCGCGGCAATCCAGCACCGCCACGCGCAGCCCTTCCGAGGCCGCATACACCGCCGCTGCCAGGCCTGCGGGCCCGGCGCCGACGATGGCGACGTCGTACAGCGTGTCCAGCGGCGTGCTGTCGAACATGCCCAGGCAGCGCGCGAGCGCGTCCTCGTTCGGGTTGGGCAGCACCGAACCGTCGGGGCAGACCACCAGCACCTGGCAGCGGCCGTAGCGCTCGAGCACCGCGGCGGCGTCGGGGTCCTGGCTGGCGTCGACCAGGTGGTAGGGGTGGCCGTTGCGGCGCAGGAAGTTCTGCAGGCGCGCCATGTCGGCCGCGTCAGGGTCGCCCAGCAGCACCGGGCCGCCGTGACCCGATTCGATGAGTGCCACGCGCCGCAGGATCAGCGCGCGCGTGATGCGCTCGCCCAGGTCGGCCTCGGCGATCAGCAGCGCCCGCAGCGAGGCGGGCGGCACCACCAGCGCCTCGACCTCGCCCTCGGCGTGGCCGTCGACCAGGGCCGGCCGGCCGGAGAGCTGGCCGACCTCGGCGGTGAACTCGCCGGGCCCCTGGCGCACGATCGGCACCACGTGGCCCAGGCCGTCGCGCTGGCTCACGGCGATCACGCCGTGCACCACCACCAGCATGCCGGGGCCGACCTCGCCGGCCGTGAAGATGCGCGTGCCGTCGGGGTAGCGCTCCATCGTGCCGAAACGCGCCACGCGCGCCAGGTCGGCATCGCCGAGCACGGGAAACATCTGGTGGCGACGGCTGTCCATGTCGGTGGGGCCGGTCTGGGCCATGGGCACTCCTGGTCGGTGAGGGTGAGAGGGCAGGTCGGCGCCATTAGACGCCAGCCGTGGCCGTCATCCAACTGCCACGGGCATGTCATCCCGGCTTCATGCCCCGCCACCAGACTGCGCGGCGACACCTCAAGACCACGCATGAAAGATCTGCCCATCCCCA
The DNA here is from genome assembly GCA_018241185.1 of Pseudomonadota bacterium. Taxonomy (GTDB): domain Bacteria; phylum Pseudomonadota; class Gammaproteobacteria; order Burkholderiales; family Burkholderiaceae_C; genus Xenophilus. Next base: position 10,919 of record JAFEEH010000256.1, read on the forward strand.
CCCTCGCCCTGGCCGGGCTGGACCTGCGCCGCACGCTGTGGCCCACGCCTGCGCCGGCCGCGCCGCGCACGCCCGGCCTGGCCGCCGAGACCCCGGTCACCCCAGCCCAGCGCGGCCTGGTGGTCGGCTGGGCCCGCCACCAGGACGAGGTGCGGGCCGCCCAGCGGCTGCGCCACGAGGTCTTCGCTGGCGAAATGGGCGCGCGCCTGAGCACGCCGTTGCCGGGCCACGACGTCGACCTGTTCGACGACTTCTGCGAACACCTGCTGGTGCGTGACGAGGCCACCGGCCAGGTCATCGGCACCTACCGCGTGCTGACCCCCGCCCAGGCGCGCCGCGTGGGCGGCACCTACAGCGACACCGAGTTCGACCTCACGCGCCTGCGCGGCCTGCGCGAGCGCATGGTCGAGCTGGGCCGCAGCTGCGTGCACCGCGACCACCGCCAGGGCGGCGTGATCATGGCGCTGTGGGGCGCGCTGGCCGCCTTCATGCACCGCAACCAGCTCGACACCATGATCGGCTGCGCGAGCATTCCCATGTGGCACAACGGCGTGACCACCGGCGACGCGGCAGCCAGCATCTGGCGACAGGTTTCCGGCACGCACATGGCGCCGATCCAGTACCACGTGCAGCCGCGCCTGCCGCTGCCGGTGGAGCGGCTGGACGATTCACTGGCGATCGAGCCGCCGGCGCTCATCAAGGGCTACCTGCGCCTGGGCGCCAAGGTGCTCGGCGCCCCGGCCTGGGACCCGGACTTCAACACGGCCGACCTGCCGATGCTGATGCGCATCGCCGACCTGCCGCCGCGCTATCGGCGGCATTTCCTCGGCGACTGACGCACGGCGCCCACGCCAAGCGGCGAAGAACGCTGTCACGGGGCTGTCATGTGGCGTGATGACACTTCCGTGACGGCTGTCATCTTTGCCGCAGAATCAAGTTTCATGCCCTTGTCTCCCGCACTTCCCGACGACGCCCTGTTGCCCGAGGCGGTGCCCGTGCCTGCCCTTCAGCCGGTCACGCTGCTGGATCGCGACCACAGCATCCTGGCCTTCAATCGCCGGGTGCTCAACTGGGCCGAACGGCCCGAGGTGCCGCTGCTCGAACGCCTGCGCTACCTGTGCATCGTGTCGTCCAACCTGGACGAGTTCTTCGAGGTACGTGCCGCGCCCCACCTGCAGGCCCATGCTGCCGGCGAGCAGAAGGGCAATTACACGGTCGACTCCTTCGAGGCCCTGTCCCAGGCCGCGCACGCGCTGGTCGAGCGCCAGTACGCGCTCTACAACGACGAGCTGATGCCGGCCTTCGCCAAGAACGGCATCCAGATCATCTCCCACGGCAAGCGCGACGCCGCCCAGCGCAAGTGGGTGCAGGAGTACTTCGAGCGCGAGGTGCGGCCGCTGCTGATCCCGGTCGGGCTCGACCCGGCCCACCCCTTCCCGCAGGTGGCCAACAAGTCGCTCAATTTCATCGTGCGCCTGGCGGGCAAGGATGCCTTCGGACGCGAGAACCCGATCGCCATCCTCAAGGTGCCGCGCGTGCTGCCGCGCCTGATCCGCATGCCGGCCAAGGTGTCGGGCGGCAAGACACTGGTGGTGGCGCTGTCGAGCATCGTGCGGGCACACCTGCAGTCGATGTTCCCGGGCCGCGAAGTGGGCGAGTTCTCGCAGTTCCGCGTCACGCGGCATTCCGACCTTGCGGTGGACGAAGAAGACGTGACGAACCTGCGCACCGCCCTGCGCCAGGGCCTGCAACACCGCCACTACGGGCAGGCCGTGCGGCTGGAGGTGTCGTCCAGCTGCGCCGAGCCGCTGGCGAGCTTTCTGCTGGCGCAGTTCAACCTGCCGGCGGGCGCGCTGTACCGCGTGCACGGGCCGGTCAACCTGGCGCGCTTCACGCAGATGATCGACCTGATCGATGCGCCGGAATTCCGCAAGCTGCGCTTTCCGCCGTACCAGGCGTCGTACCCCATCAACCTGTCGCCGGGCCAGTCCTTCTTCGATCGCCTCAAGCGCGGCGACGTGCTGATCCATCAGCCCTTCGAGAGCTTCGACGGCGTGCTGGCCTTCCTGCGCGAGGCCGTGGCCGACCCGGCCGTGCTGGCGATCAAACAGACCATCTACCGCACCGGGGCCGACTCGGAACTGATGGACCTGCTGCGAGAGGCCGTGCGCCGCGGCAAGGAAGTGACGGTGGTGGTGGAGCTCAAGGCCCGCTTCGACGAAGAAGCCAACATCAACTGGGCCGAGGTGCTGGAAGCCATCGGCGCGCAGGTGGTGTATGGCGTTGTGGGCCTGAAGACCCACGCCAAGATGCTGCTGGTCACACGCCGCGAGGGCAAGCGCCTGTGCCACTACGGCCACCTGTCGACCGGCAACTACAACCCGCGCACGGCCAGCCTCTACACCGACATCAGCCACCTCACGGCGGACCCGCTGCTCACCGCCGACATGGAGGCCGTGTTCGTGCACCTGGCCAGCCAGAGCCGGTTGCCCAAGCTCAACCGCATGTGGCTCGCGCCCTTCGACCTGCACAGCAACCTGATCGCGCAGATCGACGCGCTCGGACTGGCGGCCGGCCAGGGCCGGCCCACGCGCGTGGTGGCCAAGATGAACGCGCTGACCGACGAGGCGCTGATCGCCGCGCTGCTGCGCGCCGGCCAGCGCGGCGTGAAGATCGACCTGATCGTGCGCGGCGCCTGCACGCTGGCCGCGCAGGTGCCCGGCCACAGCGAGAACATCCGCGTGCGCTCGATCATTGGGCGCTTCCTGGAGCATTCGCGCGTCTTCTACTTCCGTGACGGCGAGGACGAGTCGCTCTACCTGTCCAGTGCCGACTGGATGAACCGCAACATGATGCGGCGCGTCGAACTGGCCTGGCCGGTGACCGACCCCGTGCTGCGCCAGCGCCTCATCGACGAGTGCCTGGTCGCCTACCTGCACGACGGCCGCGACGCCTGGGAACTGCGGCAGGACGGCAGCTACGAGCGCGTGAACAGCGACACCCATGCCGGCGAGGAAGGTGCCTCGCGCACCATCGAAGCCCACGGTGCCCAGCAGGCGCTCATGGCGCGCTACGGTGCGCGCGGGCGCAGCCGAGAGGCACGCCGCGATTGAAGCTGCCTGCCGACGAGAAAGCGAAGAAGGACATGGACCTGATCCTCTGGCGCCACGCCGAAGCCGAAGACTGGACCGAAGGCTGCGACGACCTGCAGCGTTCGCTCACCGGGCGGGGCGAGAAGCAGGCCAAGCGCATGGCCGCCTGGCTGGACCGCCAATTGCCCGAGGGCACCCGCATCCTCAGCAGCCCGGCGCGCCGCTGCGAGCAGACCGTGCTGGCACTGGGGCGCAAGTACAAGACGCGCGACGAGCTCAAGCCCGACGCGGGCGCCGAGGCCCTGCTCGAAGCCGCCAGCTGGCCCAATGGCAAGTCGGTGGTGCTGCTGGTGGGCCACCAACCGGCGCTGGGCCAGGCCGTGGCCCGGCTGCTGGGCCTCAAGCAGGACAGCTGTGCGGTGCGCAAGGGCGCCGTGTGGTGGCTGCGCACGCGCGAGCGCGACGGCGAGGTGCAGACGGTGATGGTGACCGTGCAGGCGCCCGAGCTGCTCTGATCGGCGCCCGCTCATTTTCCAAGCCAAAAGTGGCTGAAACGCCCGCCAGACGGGCGCGAGCAGCTATAAAAAAAGGAGCGTTCAGCCGACGCTGAGCGTGAGGTGCCAGGGCGTCTTCTGCCAGGCCAGCACTTCCTCGCGCAGCAGGTGCGCCGACTGGGGGAAGCGCTCGCACCAGTCGGCGCTGCAGCGTACCGCGAAGGCGCGTGGCCCGGCCGCTTCGACGCTGAGCGCGTCGGGCTCGGGTTCGCGATGGGCATGGCACAGGATGACCGCCAGCCGCAGCGCCAGCAACTGGGCCGCGAAGGTCGGCTCGGCCAGCGCCGGCTCGATTTTGCGCAACTTGCCGCGGTGGCCCAGCACGAGCTGGCTCAGCACGTGCATCTCGTTGACGGCGAAGCCCGGCGCGTCCGCGTGGTCGAGGATGTACGCGCCGTGCTTGTGGTAGTCGCTGTGCGAGATCTGCATGCCGATCTCGTGCAGGCGCGCAGCCCACTGCAGCTTGCGCAGCGAGCGGCCCGAGCGGCTGGTCGTCGCGCCCCCGCGTGCCTCGGGCACGAGCTGCACGAAGAGGGCGCTCGCGGCGTCCTCGACGCGCGCCGACTGGGCGCCGTCTGTGTCGAAGCGAGCGGCCAGGCGCTCCACGGTGGTGGTGCGCAGATCGGCCACGGCCTCGTCGCGCTCCAGCAGTTCGTACAGCAAGCCGTGGCGCAGCGCGCCGGCCGCGACCTTCATGTGGTCGATGCGCAGCAGATCGAAGAGCGCGCGCAGCACGCTCACGCCGCCGCCGATGACGGCCTTGCGGTCCTCGCGCATCCCCTCGATGCGCAGCTTGTCGGCGCTGCCAGCCTTGAGCAGGCGGTCGAGCAGCCAGTCGAGGCCCTCGCGCGTGACCACGCCCGGCGCGCCGCCGGCCGCGGCGAGCACGTCGCCCACCGCGCCGATGGTGCCCGAGGCGCCGTAGGCCACGTCCCAGCGGTCGCGCGTGTAGCTGCCCAGCGCGTCGTCCAGCAGTGCCTGAGCGGCGATCTCGGCGGTGCGGAACGCGCCGGCCGTGAACTGGCCCTGCGGGAAGTACTTCATCGACCAGGCCACGCTGCCGACGCGGTACGACTCGGTGACCAGCGGCTTGAGGCGCTGGCCGATGATGAGTTCGGTCGAGCGGCCACCGATGTCGATGACCAGGCGCCGCTCGGCATCGCTGCTCTCGCCCTGGGGCAGGAGGTGGGCCACGCCCTGGTAGATCAGCCTTGCCTCTTCGCGGCCGGGGATGACGTCGATGCCGAAGCCGAGCACCGTGCGTGCGCGCAGCAGGAATTCGTCGCGGTTGCGCGCCTCGCGCAGGGTCTGGGTTGCCACGGCGCGCACCTGCGAGCGCTCGAAGCCGGCCAGCCGCTCGCCGAAGCGGGCCAGGGCGTCCCAGCCGCGCTGCATGGCCTCGGGCGTGAGGTTGCGTGCGCCGTCCAGGCCGTTGCCCAGACGCACGGTGTCCTTGAGGTATTCGCTGCGGTGGATCTGCCCGTGGTCGACGCGCCCGATCTCGAGCCGGAAGCTGTTGGAGCCGATGTCGATCGCGGCCAGGCGGGTGCCGTTTTGCATGGGGAAGGGAAGCCGGGAGTGAGCCCGCATGGTAACGGCGCTGCAGGGGCGCTGATGGTGCGCGCGGCAGATGACGAAACGGTGACAGCTGTCATGTTGCCTGGCCTGCAGAACGGCCGTTTCCACTCGGAGAGGCGATGTCACGGCGCTGTCACACAAGCTTCCTACAGTCCGCCCAACCCCCCCAACGGGACACATCGATCCTTCGAAAGGAAGAGCATGAAAACGTCGTTTCAAATTGCAGTCGCCGGCCTGGCCGTCGCGGCTTTCGCCCAGCTCCCCGCCTTCGCCCAGGAAGCCACCGGCGCCGGCGCCAGCTTCCCCGCACCGCTGTACAGCAAGTGGGCGGCCGACTTCAACAAGGCCACCGGCATCAAGATCAACTACCAGTCCGTCGGCTCGGGCGCCGGCATCAAGCAGATCGAGGCCAAGACCGTCGACTTCGGCGCCTCCGACGCGCCCCTGAAGGACGAGGAGCTCCAGGCCAAGGGCCTGTTGCAGTTTCCCACCGTGATCGGCGGTGTGATCCCGGTCGTGAACATCCAGGGCATCAAGCCCGGCGAACTCAAGCTCAGCGGCCCGGTGCTGGGCGACATCTACCTCGGCAAGATCGCCAAGTGGAACGATCCCGCCATCAAGGCCCTGAATCCGTCGCTGAACCTTCCTGACGCCGCGATCGCACCCGTGCGCCGCGCCGACGGCTCGGGCACCAGCTTCCTGTTCACCAACTACCTCTCGAAGGTGAATGCCGAGTGGAAGTCCAAGGTGGGCGAGGGCACGGCGGTCAACTGGCCCACGGGCGCGGGCGGCAAGGGCAACGAAGGCGTCGCTGCCTTCGTGGGCCGCCTGCCCAACTCGATCGGCTATGTCGAGTACGCCTACGTGAAGCAGAACAAGATGGTCTACGCCCAGATGCAGAACGCCGCGGGCAAGTTCGTGTCGCCGGAAGACACGGCCTTCAAGGCGGCTGCCGCGGGCGCCGAGTGGGACAAGAGCTTCTACCAGATCCTGACGAACCAGCCGGGCGACGCTTCGTGGCCCATCACCGGCGCGACCTTCATCCTGATGCACAAGGCACAGGACAAGCCGGCGCAGGCGGCCACCGTGCTGAAGTTCTTCAACTGGGCTTACAAGAACGGCGACCAGACGGCCGACAACCTCGACTACGTGCCGATGCCCGCCGCAGTCAAGACGGCGATCGCCAAGTCGTGGACCAACATCAAGGCGGCCGACGGCAAGGTCGTGAGCCCGGACTGATCGGCTGACCGGTCATTCGCAGCAGCAACAGAAGAACCAGAACAGGGCGCGCGGTGGAAGGAGCCAGCCGGGTCCGCGCGCCCGCCACGGAGCGACCTGTGTCATCCACCCTCACCGCCGGCGCCAATCCGCTGGACCTGTCTGCCGACCGGGCGCACACGCGCTCGGTCACTCCTCCGCCCGCCAAGAAGGCGCGGTCCGGCCCGATGGCCGACCGGCTTTTCGGCTGGGCCGCCAAGGGCGCCGCGCTGCTCACCCTCGCGCTGCTCATCGGCATCCTGCTGTCGCTGATCGCCGGCGCCTGGCCCGCGATCGCCAAGTACGGGCTGGGTTTCCTGGCCAGCAGCACCTGGGACCCCGTCGCCAACGAGTTCGGCGGCCTGGTCATGATCTACGGCACGCTGGCCACTTCGGTCATCGCGCTGGTGATCGCGGTGCCGGTGAGCTTCGGCATCGCGTTGTTCCTCACCGAGCTGTCGCCTGCCTGGCTCAAGCGCCCGCTGGGCACCGCCATCGAGCTGCTGGCCGCCGTGCCGTCGATCGTGTACGGCATGTGGGGCCTGCTGGTCTTCGGTCCCATCCTGTCGACCTGGGTCCAGCAGCCGCTGCAGAAGCTGCTCACGGGCGTGCCCTACCTGGGCGCGCTGGTGTCGGGCCCGCCGGTGGGCATCGGCATCCTGTCGGCCGGGATCATCCTGGCGATCATGATCATTCCCTTCATCGCTTCGGTGATGCGCGACGTGTTCGAGGTCACGCCGCCGCTGCTGAAGGAGTCCGCCTACGGCCTGGGTTCGACGACCTGGGAAGTGGTGAGCAAGGTGGTGCTGCCGTACACCAAGGCCGGCGTCATCGGCGGCATCATGCTCGGCCTGGGCCGTGCGCTGGGCGAGACGATGGCCGTCACCTTCGTGATCGGCAACGCCAACCAGCTCGCGTCGCTGTCGGTCTTCGAGGCCGCCAACAGCATCACGTCGGTGCTGGCCAACGAATTCGCCGAAGCCAGCAGCGACATGCACCGTGCCGCGCTGCTGTACCTCGCGCTGGTCCTGTTTTTCATCACCTTCGTCGTGCTGACGCTGTCCAAGCTTCTGCTGGCCCGGATGAAGAAGAGCGAAGGGAAGAAGTCATGATCGCACGCACGGCCGCCCCGAAGGGCGATTGCGCCGCAGCCCGCCAGGGCGGAGGTTTCCAATGACCACCGGCGAAGCATTGCTCAATGCGAAGACCCTGGCCGAAAAGCGCCAGGCGAAGTTTGCGTCGCGCGACCGCGTCAACAAGATCGCGCTGACCCTGTCGCTGGCCGCCATGGCCTTCGGCGTGTTCTGGCTGGTCTGGATCCTCTGGGAGACGCTGCGCCTGGGGGTCGGCGGCCTGTCGCTGTCGATCTTCACCGAGATGACCCCGGCGCCGGGCGACGAAGGCGGTCTGCTCAATGCCATCGTCGGCTCGCTGGTGATGGTCGGCCTGGCCACCTTCATCGGCACGCCCATCGGCATCATGGCCGGCATCTACCTGGCCGAGTACAACCCGAAGGGCTGGCTGTCGTCGGTGGTGCGTTTCGTCAACGACATCCTGCTGTCCGCGCCGTCGATCGTGATCGGCCTGTTCGTCTACGCCATCGTGGTGGCGCAGTTCAAGAGCTACTCCGGCCTGGCCGGGGCGCTGGCCCTGTCGCTGATCACCATTCCGGTGGTGATCCGCACCACCGAGAACATGCTGCAACTGGTGCCGCCCGGGCTGCGCGAAGCCGCGTACGCGCTGGGCACGCCGAAGTGGAAGGTGATCCTGTCGATCACACTGCGCGCGGCGCGCGCCGGTGTCGTGACCGGCATCCTGCTGGCCGTGGCCCGCATCGCAGGCGAGACCGCGCCGCTGCTCTTCACGGCCCTGAACAACCAGTTCTGGACATCGGACGTGACGTCGCCGATGGCGAGCCTGCCGGTGACGATCTTCAAGTTCGCCATGAACATCGATCCGAACCTGCAGAAGCTGGCCTGGGCCGGCGTGTTCCTGATCACCGTCGCCGTGCTGGCGCTGAACATCCTCGCCCGCGTGCTGACGCGCGGCAAGAACTGAACGAGAGAGAGAAAAAAACATGCCCGCTACCGTTGCCGCCACGGCGCCGCGCGCCAAGATCGCCGTGAAGGACCTGAACTTCTACTACGGCAAGTTCCACGCCCTCAAGGGCATCAATCTCGAGATCCCCGAGAACAAGGTCACGGCCTTTATCGGACCTTCGGGCTGCGGCAAGTCGACGTTGCTGCGCACCTTCAACCGCATGTTCGAGCTCTACCCCGAGCAGCGAGCCGAAGGCACCATCGCGCTGGACGGCGAGAACCTGCTGACCAGCAAGCAGGACGTGGCGCTGATCCGCGCCAAGGTCGGCATGGTGTTCCAGAAGCCCACGCCCTTTCCGATGTCGATCTACGACAACATCGCCTTCGGTGTGAAGCTGTTCGAGAACCTCTCGGCCAGCGAGATGGACGACCGCGTGGAATGGGCGCTGAAGAAGGCCGCGCTGTGGACCGAGGTGCGCGACAAGCTGCAACAGAGCGGTTCCGGCCTCTCGGGCGGCCAGCAGCAGCGCCTGTGCATCGCGCGCGGCATCGCGATCAAGCCCGAAGTGCTGCTGCTCGACGAGCCCTGCTCGGCGCTGGACCCGATCTCGACTGCGAAGATCGAAGAGCTGATCGCGGAGCTGAAGAACGAATACACGGTGGTGATCGTGACGCACAACATGCAGCAGGCTGCCCGCTGCAGCGACTACACGGCCTACATGTACCTCGGCGACCTGATCGAGTTCGGCCCGACCGAGCAGATGTTCTTCAAGCCGCAGCGCAAGGAAACCGAGGACTACATCACGGGGCGCTTCGGCTGAAAGCGGACTTCCGGACGCAGAGGACGCGAAGGTTCCGCAGAAGAAACAGCCAAAGAGTCAATCTTCTTGATTTCTCTTTTGCGCCCTCTGCGAATCCTTTGCGTCCTCTGCGTCCGGTTGTCCGTATTCGAACCCCCAAGGAAACGACATGACTGAAAAACACCTTTCCAGCCAGTTCGACAGCGAACTCAACGGCGTCTCCTCGCGCGTGATGGAGCTCGGCGGCATGGCCGAGTCGCAGATCCGCCTCGCCATCCATGCGCTGCTGCAGTTCGATGTCGAGACCGCCGAGCGCGTGATGGCGACGGAGAACAAGGTCAACGCGATGGAGATGGAGATCGACCGCGAGCTGTCGTCGATCATCGCCCGCCGCCAGCCCACGGCGCGCGACCTGCGCCTCCTGATCGCCATCAGCAAGACCACCGCCAATCTCGAGCGGGTGGGCGACGAGGCGAACAAGATCGCCCGCATGGTCAAGTCGATCATCGAGAGCGGCTCGGCCCGCCAGCTGCCGGCCACCGAGCTGCGCGTGGCGGCCGATCTGGCCTCGGGCCTGCTGCGCAAGGCGCTGGATGCCTTCGCGCGACTGGACACCGCGGCGGCACTGTCGATCCTCAAGGACGACGACCTGATCGACCAGGAATTCGACGGTTTCGTGCGCAAGCTGGTCACCTACATGATGGAAGACCCGCGTACCATCTCGCCCAGCCTGGACCTGCTGTTCCTGGCCAAGGCCATCGAACGCATCGGTGACCACGCCAAGAACATCGCCGAGTTCAGCATCGACATCGTCAAGGGT
>JAFEEH010000257.1 GCA_018241185.1 Pseudomonadota bacterium
AGACCACGTCGGACTCGCGCCAGAGCGTGGCGAGGTCCACGGTCTGGATGGTGTCGGGCAGGTTCCTGGCGAAGGGGTCGAAGCCGATGACCCGCATGTCCATGGCATGCGCCATGCGCGCGAAGCGCTGACCGATGGCGCCAAGGCCCACCAGGCCCACGGTGCGGCCACCCAGCTCCAGGCTCTTGTGCGTGGCCTTGTCCCAGTGGCCGGCATGCATGCGCGCATCCAGCGCCACCACCGACTTGGCGCAGGCCAGCATCAGCGCCAGGGCCTGCTCGGCCACGGCCGCGGCGTTGGCGCCGGCGGCGGCCACCACCTCGATGCCGCGTGCCTTGGCCGCGGCCTTGTCGATGGTGTCGGTGCCGCTGCCGTGCTTGGAGATGACCTTGAGCGAAGGCGCTGCGTCCATCACCGCCTCACCCACCTTGCCGTAACGCACGATGATGGCCACCGGGTCGTGGCGCTTGCACAGCGCGATCAGGTCGTCCTCGGTCGGCGTCTTGCCGGCATAGACCACCTCCATGTTCTTCAACAGGGTCAGCGCCTGCGGTGCGAGATCCGCACCCGTGACGAGGACGGTGCTCACAACGTTTCGCCTTCCTTCAGCACGCCGGCCGCGCGAAGGGCGGCAGGCAGCCACTTGGAGGCGGTGTCGCCGCGCGAGATGGCGTCCAGGCGGGCGGCCTCGTCGGCCACCTTCTTGTCGGCCAGGGCCAGCATGGCGGGCGCCTTCTCGCGCTCGATCACGACCACGCCGTCCGCATCGCCCACCACCAGGTCGCCCGGGTTGACGCTGGCGCCCCCGGCGGAGATCGGGTGGTTGATGCGGCCGGGCACGAACTTGGTGGGGCCGGCGGGGTTGAAGCCGGCGCTGAAGACCGGGAAGTCCAGCGCCAGCAGCTCCAGCTTGTCGCGGATGGCGCCGTCGACGATCACGCCGGCCAGGCCGCGCTTCTTGCAGGCGCTGAGCATCAGCGTGCCCATGAGGGCGGCGGTCTGGTCGCCCTTGCCGTCGATCACCAGCACGTCGCCCGGCTGGGCCAGCGCGATGGCGGCATGGATCATCAGGTTGTCGCCGGGGCGCACCTCGACGGTGAAGGCCGGGCCGGCAACGATCATCTTGTTGTCCACCGGCGCGACGCGGGCGTTCATGGTCCCGCGACGACCGGCCACGTCGGCCAGGATGGCGGCCTGAAAGGTCTTCGCCTTGGCGACGACCTCGGGGGCGACACGCTCGATGTCGCGGATGATTTCTGGGAGTTGGCTCATGGCGTTGGCTCGGTTCGTGGGAGGAGAGGAGGAGGGAGGAATCAGTCGGCCTTGATGCCACCCTTGCGGATGACCTCGGCCCATTTGGCGGAATCGGACTTCTGCAGCGCGCCCAGCTGCGCGGGCGTGCCGCCCACCAGCGTGATGCCCAGCTTGTCGGCCAGGGCGACCACGTCCGCGGTCTTGAGGGCGGCGTTGATGTCGCGGTTGAGGCGGTCCACGATCGGCGCGGGTGTGCCGGCCGGCGCGAACACGGCCTGCCACTGCTCGACCACGAAGTCCTTGAGGCCGGCCTCGCCCATGGTGGGCACGTCCGGCAGGGCCTTGAGGCGGGCGGCCGAGGTCACGGCCAAAGCGCGCAGCCGGCCCGACTGCACATGCGGCAGCGCCGCGGCGGCCGGGGCGAACATGAAGTTCACCTGTTCGCCTAGCGTGTCCTGCAGCGCGGGGGTGTCGCCCTTGTAGGGCACGTGGATGAAGCGCGTACCGGTCTGCTGCGCCATCAGCTCTCCCTGCATCTGCAGGATGGTGCCTGTGCCGCCCGAGGCGAAGGCCAGCTTGCCGGGCTGCGCCTTGGCGGCGGCCAGCAGGTCGGCCACGCTGCGGTAGGGCTGGTTCGCGCCCATCACCAGGATGTGCGGAATGGTGCCGATGGTCACCACTGGCGCAAAGCTGCCGATGGGGTCGTAGGGCAGCTTGCCCATCAGGTGCGGCGCGATGGCCTGCGGGCCGATGGAGGTCCCCAGCAGCGTGTAGCCGTCCGGCGCCGACTTGGCGACATAGGCCGCGCCGATGGTGCCGGTGGCGCCGGCGCGGTTGTCCACGATCACGTGGGTGCCCAGCAAGCCGCCGAGCTTCTGCGCCACGGCGCGGCCCAGCACGTCGGTGCTGCCGCCAGGCGGATAGGGCACGACCCAAGTGATGACACGGCCGGTGGGCCAGTCGCCCTGGGCCCAGCCGCTGCCGGCGGCCAGCAGGGAGGCGGCGCCGGCGATGAGGGAACGGCGGGTGAGGAAAGTCGGGTTCATGTCTTGTGGTCTCCTTGCGATTCGATGGAAGGGCCGAAGCCGTAAAGCGCGGCTGGGTTGTGGACCAGCACGCGGGCGAACAGCTCGCTGCCAGTCCACTGCGCCAGCCGGTCGAGCTGGCGGGCGTCGTCGGGCAGCGGCTGCAGCCCGGCCGAGGCGGTGGCATGCGGCCAGTCGCTGCCCCAGACGACGCGCTCGGGCGCGGCCTCCAGGAAGCTGCGGGCCAGCGTGTCGAGCGCCGGGTCGTCGGTGCTGTGCGTGGGGCTCACCAGATAGCCGCCGGACAGCTTGATCCACGCCTGGCCTGCCTGCAGCAGTTGCAGCACCACGGCGTGCGCGGGATGGCGGCCGGTATCGGCGGGCGACAGCCGCGCGAAGTGGTCGAAGACCAGGGGCACGGGCAGCGCGGACAGCATGTCGGCCCGGGCCTGCAGCACATCGGCCGGCATCAGCAGCTGCAGGTGCCAGCCCAGCGGCGCGATGCGCTGCGCGATGGGCATGAGCATGGCCGCATGCGTGCCCACGCCCAGCGAGAGGTTCAGCCGAACGCCGCGTACGCCCTGCGCGTGCAGGCGTTCCAGTTCGGCGTCGGGTTCGGTGCCGTCTATCACGGCCACGCCGCGGGCATCGTCGCCGAGGGCCTGCAGCGCCTGCAGCATCGGACGGTTGTCGGTGCCGTAGGTGGACGGGGTCACGAGCACGCAGCGGCGCAGCCCGGTGCGCTGCTGGAGCCGGCGGTAGTCGGCCACGCTCGCATCGGGTGGCGTCAGGCGCGCGCCGGGCACGGCGCGATAGCGGGCGTCGTAGACGTGGACGTGGGCATCGCACGCGCCGGCCGGCAAGGCCATGGTGGGTGGCTGCGTGCCGGCGGAGAAAGGCACGGACGCCGCGACCACGGCCACGCGCGCCGAGGCTGGCAGCGTCGCGGGCGGGTTGGCAGTGGGGTGCATCGGTTCGTCTCCTGTCGCGGCGTCTTGGCGCCGGGATCGGGACGAACTTTAGGCAGGCGTTGCGTCAGTCACAATGATGTTTCGTCCTGAGAAACGCGTTGTGGTGCGTGAAACGACCGTGCGGGGTGGGGCGCAGGCGCGGTGGACGCATGCCTCCAGCGGTATGGATGACGCAAAGGCAGCGCGCCCCGCCGAGCGGACTCGAGCGGGGCGCACATGGTGGCCGCGTGCATCGCGGCCGGGGTCCGCGTCAGCGGCTCATCATGTTGCTGGCGTCGATGGCGTCGTTGAACTTGCCGATGGCGTCGTTGAACTTCTGCGGGTTCTTGCGCGCCTCGCGGTAGCTGCCCGCGAACGCCGTCAGGCTGGAAGCGATCGAGTCGTAGCGGTCGATCATCGGCAGGCTCTTGGGCGATTCGGCCTTGCGCTTCTCGTGCTCGGCGCGCATCTCGACGAGCTTGGCCTCCATCACGGCCAGTTGCGCGTTGGCCTTCTCGATCTTGGCTGCGTCCTTGAAGTCCTTGGCGCTGCTGAAGGTGTCCGCGACCGCGCGCGCGGCATTCAGCGCCTCGGCCTTGTAGAGCTCCAGCAGCTTGCCACTGGCCTTGTAGGCAGCCAGCGCCTTGGCGTTGGACTCCTTGGCGACGTCGTCGACGGCGGCCGAGAACCGCTTGAGCGCGTCGTTGATCTTCTCCACGCCCTCTATGTACATCGGAAGCATGCGCTTGCCTTCGGCGCCGTGGTCGTCCTCGTACTTCCTGGCCTTGTTGTATTCCTCGAGGCTCTTCCAGTTGGGCACGTACTTCTGAGTTGTCTCCAGCAGGTTGCGCGCCGCGGCGTCGGCGGCGGGCATGCTCGCGGGGTTGTCCAGCGCCGCCTTGATGTTCTTGACGAAGGAGTCGTCGAAGTAGTGCGTGTCGGTGCGGATGGCCTTGAAGTCGCCCTTGGCCACCTTGGCGCGCGCCTGCGCCGCCCACTGCGCGAAGGTCTCGTTGACGCTGCTGTTGAACTTGAGCAGCCGGTTGTTGATCTGGATGTACGCCTGGGCCTTCTTGTCCCACTGCTGCGATGCGCTGTCCGGGTTGGCGGCGGCCGCCGGGCCACCGCTTGGCTTGCCTGTGGCGCTGGCCGTGGCAGAAGCTGCCGCGCTTGCGGCCGGTGGTGCGGCGGGCGGCGCGGCCGCCTTGTCGTCCGTCTTTCCGCAGGCTGCGAGGCCCAGCAGAACCATGCTGGCCATGGCCAGCCGGGTCTGCCTCGACGATGTCGATGTCATTGCTACTCCCTGTCGAAGGTGGGTGAAGAAGGGGCGCATTCTCATCGATGCCTGCGACGCAGGATCGACAGGCGCGTCGCCTCGACGACGGGCCGTGCTTCGCGGCCGCGAGGCCTTGTGCTCAGGGCAGAGGACCGATGCGCGCGAGCCAGGATCGCCGGCCCCGCGCCGTGGCCCACAGCGACTGCACGCCCAGACCTGCGAGCGCCGCCGCGGCCACGAGCGCGCCGGTGCCGACCTTGCCCGCGGCGACCAGCACCGCCACCCCGAGGCCCAGGAAGATCAGCCCCGCAACCCAGCCTGCGATGCGCTCGCTGCGCCGGAGCGTGGGAGGCGCAGCGAGCGGCTGCAAGGCGGACGGCTCGTGCATGACGATGCGAGGTCTCAGGCCGCGCTGGAACCCGCCACCGACTTGGCTGCGGCGAGGTGAGCGCGCGCCCGCTCCGCCAGGGCCATCTCGCCCGGCGTGCCCGGCACGAACGCGTCGACCGGCAGGGGCCGCCCATGCGAATCGACGGCCACGAAGACGATCAGGCACTCGGTCGTCTTGGTCATCTGCCCGCCCTTCATGTCGCCGCTGCGCACCTCGACCGAAATGTTCATGCTGGTGTTGCCGGTGTATGCGAGCCGGGCCTCCACCTCGACCAGGTCGCCGATCATGATCGGGCGGTGGAAGCGGATGCTGCCGATGAAGACCGTGACGCAGTAGTTGTGCGACCAGCTCGTGGCGCAGGCATAGCCGGCCTCGTCGATCCACTTCATGACGGTGCCGCCGTGCACCTTGCCGCCGAAATTGACGGTGCTGGGTTCGGCGAGAAAGCGGAGGGTGATCGACGACATGGGGCGCCTTCGGGGGTGGAGGTGGGCGCGATTATGCGAGCGCCGGACACGCTCCGGGTGCCGTCCGTCTCCACGGCGCGGACGGGCGTCGGAACGCTCAGCCGCCGCCGAAGAGCTGCGCCAGGGTGCGCCGCAACCAGGCGTTGCCGGCGTCGGCATGGAAGCGGGCATGCCAGTGCTGCTTGACCGCGTAGGCCGGCAGCGCGAACGGAAGCTCCAGCCGCTGCACCGGCTCCTGGGTGGCCAGGATCTCGCCCAGGATGGAGGGCACGATCACCAGCAGCTCGGTGTGCGCCACGATGCGCGCCACGCTCAGGAAGCCCGACAGGCGCACCACCACCTGCCGCTGGACGCCCAGGCGCGCGAGGGTCTTGTCGACGATCGCATGGCCGGTGCCGGAGGTGGCCACCACGGCATGGGCCTCGGCCTCGAAGCGCCGGCGTGTCAGCCGTCCGTCGATGCGAGGATGGCCCCGCGACGCCAGGCAGACGAACTTCTGCATGAACAGCGTCTGCTGGTAGAAGCCGGCGTCGAGTTGCGGCATGAAGCCCACGGCCAGGTCCACCGCGCCGTCCTCGAGCCGCCGCGGGCTGTCGCTGGAGATGATCTCGGTCTCGATCTGCACGCCCGGCGCCTGATGGCGCAGGTGGTCCAGCAGCGCGGGCAGCAGCACCACCTCGCTGATGTCGGTCATGCAGATGCGAAAACTGCGCTCGGCCTGTGCGGGCACGAAACCGGCGCGGCTGCCCTGCGCCAGTTCGAGCTGCGCGAGCACCTCGCGCAGGTAGGGGTACACGCGCTGTGCGTGCGGCGTGGGCAGCATGCCCTGGGCGGTTCGAATGAAGAGCCGGTCGCCGAAGTGCGCGCGCAGCTTGCCGAGCATGGTGCTGGCCGCCGCCTGCGCGATGCCCAGGCGGTCGGCCGCACGCGTCACGCTGGCGGTCTTGTAGACCTCGTCGAAGACGGCGATCCATTCCAGGTCGAGCTTGGCCATGTGCACCATTATCGAAAAATGCGATGGAAAGTATCCGACTGAGCGCTTGAAGCGATAGTGGGGCTTGCGAACAATGCGTGCACTGGCAGCGGCGCGAGTGGCCGCGCGCCTTCAGGAGACACGCATGAATTCCCCCTCTTCCTCCGCGGTTGCGCGCCCCACGGTCCTGCTCGTCGGCGGCGGCATCGGCGGCATGGCCGCCGCGCTGGCGCTGGCACGTCTGGGCCTGTCAGTCGACCTGCTCGAGCAGAGCGGCGCCATCGGCGAGATCGGCGCCGGCCTGCAACTCGGGCCCAACGCCTTCGCCGCGCTCGATGCGCTGGGCGTGGGCGAGGCGGTGCGTCGCGGCTCGGTGTTCACCGAACGCCTGGTCATGATGGACGCGGTCGATTGCAGCGAGGTCGCCTCGGTGCCGGTGGGCGAGGCTTTCCGTCGCCGCTTCGGCAACCCCTACGCCGTGAGCCACCGCGCCGACCTGCACGGTGCCATCCACCAGGCGGTGCTCGCCCATCCGCTCATCCGCCTGCACACGTCGGCCCATGTCGAGGCGCTGGAGATCGGCACGCCCGGCGTGCTGGCCGTCACCCGCGACGGCCGGCGCTTCAAGGCCGACGCGATCGTCGGTTGTGACGGCGTCAAGTCGGTGGTCCGCGGCCACCTGGTAGGCGATGCGCCGCGGGTGTCGGGCCACGTGGTCTACCGTGCCGTGGTGCCCGTGGCCGACATGCCGGCCGACCTGCGCTGGAACGCGCCCGTGGTCTGGGCCGGCCCCAACTGCCACCTGGTGCACTACCCGCTGCGCGACGGGCAGCAATACAACCTGGTCGTCACCTTCCACAGTCGCGAGCACGAGGAATGGGGCGTCACGGAAGGGAGCAAGGCCGAAGTGATGTCCTACTTCGAGGGCGTGCATGCGCGGCCGCGCCAGTTGCTGGACCGGCCCACCTCGTGGCGTCGCTGGAGCACCGCCGACCGCGACCCGATCGAGCGGTGGGGCGAGGGGCCTGCCACGCTGCTGGGCGATGCGGCGCATCCGATGATGCAGTACCTGGCGCAGGGCGCCTGCATGGCGATCGAGGATGCGGTGACGCTGGGCGAGGCGGTGAAGGCCTGCGACTTCGACCTGCCCGCTGCGTTCCGCCTGTACGAGTCGGCCCGCGTGGCCCGCACCGCGCGCGTCGTGCTGTCGGTGCGCGAGATGGGGCGCCTGTACCACGCGAAGGGCGTGGAGCGTCTCGTGCGCAACAGCCTCTGGGTAGGCCGCACGCCCGAACGCTTTTACGATGCGGTCGAGTGGCTCTATGCGTGGCGTCCGGAGCGTTGCCTGGACGATGCGCCTGCGGCGCTCCACCCGGCTGCGGCGGTGCCGGTCGCCACCGCCGCGTGAGCCCGGCGCCGGCACGGCGCCTCGTTCCCCTCGCTGCCCCTCCCGAACAACCACGGAGACTTCTTCCATGTTCTTTTCACCTGCCCGCCGCCGCGTCCTCGCCGGGGCCGTCGCCCTGCTGGCCGCAGCCGGCATGCCGCACGCCTTCGCTCAGGCCACGGACTTTCCGAGCAAGCCGGTCACCATCGTCACGCCTTTCGCCGCCGGCAGCGGGCCCGACGCCGTGCTGCGGCTGGTGAGCGACAAGCTGGGCAAGCTGTGGAACCAGCGCGTCACGATCGAGAACAAGCCGGGCGGCGGCGGCTTCATTGCCATCGACGCGGCCCGCCGCGCAACGCCCGACGGCTACACCCTGCTGCAGCTGGACAGCGAACACCTGGGCGCGCTGCCGCACCTGTACAAGTCGCGCAACTTCGTGCCGCTGCAGCACTTCGACCCGGTCGCCTCGCTCTTTCGCACCCCTTTCTTCGTGGCCGTGAGCAGCCAGTCGAAGTGGAACAGCATGAGGGACCTGATCGCTGAAGCCAAGGCACATCCCGGGCAGATCACCTACGGCTCCTGGGGCGTGGGCAGCCCCGGCCATCTGGGCGGCCAGCAGCTCGACGCGCTGGCCGGTATCCAGGAGAACCACGCGCCCTACCGCGAGGTCTCGCAGCTGTATTCGAACGTCGGCACCGGCGAGGTGCCGTGGGCCTTTGCCAGCATCCCCTCGAGCCAGGGCATCTACAAGGCCGGCAAGCTCAAGTACATCGCCGTCGCCGCCCTCAAACGCGTGCCGCAGATGCCCGACGTGCCGACCATGGCCGAATCCGGCGGCCCGGCCGGGCTGGAGGTGAACTCCTTCGTCTCGCTGGTCGCGCCCAAGGGCGTGCCCGCCGCGGTGAAGGCGAAGATCAATGCCGACGTGGCCAAGGTCATCGCCGACCCCGAGATCCGCGCCCGATTCGATACTTTCGCCTTCGAACCGCTGGCCTGGTCGCCCGAGGAGATCGAGAAGCAGGCCGAGATCAAGTCGAAGACTTACGGAGAACTGGTCAGGCGTGGCAACATCAGCCTCGAGTAGCGCGCCGGGCCGGCGCCTTTCTTGCTTCCCGCGGGCCCTCGGGCTCGCTTTTCGTTTTTTTGCTTCTCCATCCCTCCACTGACATCCATGCAGCATTCCAAGAGAGCGCTCCTCGCCGCCGCCTGCGGCCTCGCCGTCGCGTTGCCTTTCGCCGCTTCGGCGCAGTCCACGTGGCCCACCAAGCCGATCCGCCTGGTCGTCGGCTTCCCCGGCGGCTCGACGCCCGACATCGCCGCGCGCACCATCGCCGAGCCGCTGGCCAAGCTGCTGGGCCAGCCCGTGGTGGTGGACAACAAGCCGGGCGCTTCCGGCAACATCGCGGCCGACACGGTGGCCAAGGCCACCGACGACCACACGCTGGGCATCGTCATCAACGGCAACCTCACGTCGTCGAAGATGCTGTACCCCACGCTGCCCTACGACCCGGCCAAGGACTTCACCTACCTGTCGTTGATCGCCACCGCGCCGCTGGTGCTGATCGCCGCCAACGACCTGCCTTCGGGCAAGGCGTTCATCGATGCTGCCAAGGCCTCGGGCGACAAGTGGAACTACGGCTCCGTCGGCGTGGGCTCGGTCGGCCACCTGGGCATGGAGCTGATCAAGAGCCGCATTCCCGGCCTGGCCGCGCAGCACGTGCCCTACCAGGGCAACCCGCAGGTCGTGACCGCGATGGTCAGCGGCCAACTTCAGATGGCACTGGTGCCGCCGGGCATCGCGATTCCGCAGGTCAAGGCCGGCAAGGTCAAGGCCATCGGCCTGACCAGCGGGCGCAGCACCCTGGCGCCCGACTACGCGCCCCTCGCCGACCTCGGCGTGAAGGACGCCAACCTGGAGGTCTGGACCGCGCTGCTGGGCCCGGCCAAGCTGTCGACCGCGGCGCGCACCCGCATCACCGAGGCCGTGGCCCAGGTCATGAAGATGCCCGAGGTGCGCCAGGGCCTGTTCGACCGTGGCTGGCAGCCCGTGGGCACCTCGCCCGAAGGCATGCGCCTGCGCGTGCAGGACGAGGCGGCCATCATGACCAAGATCATCCAGAGCCGCGGCATCAAGATTCAGTGATCGACGCCCCCCGTTTGGCCGCCTCACTGCGTGTGGCGGCCGATACCCCCCACTGGGGGGCACACCCGACGGCCCGGCAAAGCCGGTTCCGTGGGTGTCCCCGAACGGGCTTCGCTTCGCTTGCCAATCAAGGCGGCGCTGTCCCATCGTTGAGGTTTTCATGAGTTCTGTTCTTCAGGAACCGGCACGCACGCTGCCGGTGTTCGGCGACTACGACGTCGTCGTGGTCGGCGGCGGGCCGGCCGGCATCGCGGCGGCGGTCAGCGCGGCGAAGCACGGCGCACGCACGCTGCTGGTCGAGCGCTACGGTTTCCTCGGCGGGATGGGCACGGCCGGGGGCGTGACCAACTTCGCGGGCCTGTACGGCAAGCGCCGCGGCGAGATGCAGCAACTGGTGCACGGCGTGGCCGACGACCTGCTCGCGCGCATCGATGCGCTGGGCGGCCTCAACAAGCCGCAGGACGGCATGGGCGGGCGCATCCGCGTGCGTTCGTACGACACCTCGGTCTACAAGATCGCGGCCGACCAGCTCATGGCGGCTGCGGGCGTCGAGCTGCTCTTCCACGCCTGGGCGGCGGCGGTTCTGATGGAGGGCAGCCGCGTGCAGGCCCTGGTGGTCGAGACCAAGTCCGGTCGCCAGGCGATCCGCGCCAACGCCGTGATCGACGCCAGCGGCGACGCCGACGTGGCCGCCTTCGCCGGCGTGCCCTTCGCAGTCGGCGACGGGCACGGTAGCGGCCTGTTCCCCACCACCATGTTCCGCATCGGCCAGGTCGACGCGCAGCCGGCGCTGGCGTCGGTGGGCGAATTCAAGGCCATCAACGAACGCATGGCCGAGGTCGAGGCGGCGAAGCCGGGCACCTACAAGTTCCCGCGCGAGGGCGCGATCCTGCGGCCCAACATCGACCCGCGCGAATGGCGCGCCAACGTCACGCAGATCCGCAACGCGCAGGGCAAGGCCATGAACGGCGTCGACGCACGCGAGCTGAGCGAGGGCGAGCTCGAGGGCCGGCGCCAGATCGCCGAGTACTTCCGTTTCCTGAAGGCCGAGGTGCCGGGCTTCGCGCAATCGGCCATCGTCGAGATCGCGCCGCAGGTCGGCATCCGCGAGACGCGCCGCATCGAAGGGGCCTATGCGCTGGCCGGCGAGGACATCCTGTCGAGCGCGCGCTTCGACGACGTCATCGGCCTGAATGCCTGGCCGATGGAGATGCACGCCGACGGCCGCATCGAATGGGCCTTTCCGCGCGACGCCGACAACGCCTACAACCACCTGCCCTGGCGCATGCTGGTGCCGCAGGCGGTCGACAACCTGCTGGTGGCCGGGCGCTGCGCGTCGATGACGCACGAGGGCCAGTCGGCCGCGCGTGCGAGCGGCGGCTGCTTCGTGATGGGGCAGGCGGCCGGCACGGCGGCGGCGACGCTCGGCCGTGGCCGTTTCGCCGAGGTCGACCTGCCGGCGCTGCAGGACAAGCTGCGCGCCGACGGTGCAGACCTCGACGACCGGGCTGCCGCGTCCTGAGGTCGTAACGAACGTGACGATTTCGGCCGCAGCGCCCGTCGGGCGGGCGCTGGCGGCCGATTGCACTTTCGGTCTGGGGCAGCTAGGCAGGGGAAGCGCAGGCCCCTAAGCTCGCGCCATGCTGCTCTCCCATGTCTTCATCGGCGTCACGGATTTCGACCGCGCCTTCGCCTTCTATGAACCGCTGATGGCACGCCTGGGCCACCGCCTGCGCTTCGTCGAACGCGCTGGCGAAAGCCCGCCGCTGGTGCAGCACTGGTGCGGCTGGCAGGCCGCCGATGCCGACCGCCCCCTGCTGCTCGTGGGCACGGCCTTTGATGGGCAGCCCGCGACGCCGGGCCACGGCCAGATGGTGGCGCTGCTCGCGCCCGACCGCGCCGCCGTCGATGCCGTGCATGCGATGGCCCTGTCGCTCGGTGGCCGCTGCGACGGGCCGCCGGGCCTGCGGCCGCACTACCACGCGAACTACTACGGCGCCTACGTGCGCGACCCCGACGGCAACAAGTTGGGTCTGTGCTGCCACGCATGAAATCTCTGTCCAACTAGTGCTCGGAGTAGCTTGGGCAAGAGAATCCCCCGATCGCATGATGCAGTGTGCGAGGGGCAACGTTAAGCTCGTTGGGCTATGGTCGTGCGCCGCGTAAACGGACACCATTGACGGTCGCGAAAAACGTTCGCTGCGACGCTGACTTCAGCATGGAGAGACGGCATGGAACTGACGCCCGAATTGGAGGCCCGGTTTATCGAGCAGGAGCACCGCATTGTTCGCGTGGTACAGAACTACTTCGACCGCAAGAGATGGACTCTCGACGATCCGCGTCGAGCGGCAGCGCGCAACGCCATTCTCTGGCGCATGTTTGCGCCGGGCACTGCCGCTGTAGCGGCCAGCAGTTTGGTCGCCATCGCCACCTTGGTCGTGCTTGTCTGGCAGACCGGATTGATCGCGGAGCAAAACGAATTCTTCAAGGAACAGAACCAAAAACTTCAGCTGCAAATTGACCAGCAGGGAGATCAGGACACCACGAGGCGCCGGACCGAAATCATTGCGGCGCTGTATGAAACCCAGCAGGGTCCACACGGTGGCGTCGAACCCAAGGCCAACGTGCGTACACGTGGCGAGGCGGTTGCCGAATTCGTGCAACTCGAGCGTGGTCGCCTCAAGAAACTGCAAGCCCGGGTGCCGTCCTACCAGGGCGCACTGAGCCTGACGCAGGCGCGCCTTGACAAGTTGAACCTCGACAATCTCGATCTGCAAGGAATTGTCTTGATCGGGACGTTCCTAGAAAACACTTCCTTCAACAACACCGATTTATCTGGTGCCGACTTGCGTGCTGCGCGCATGGATGGAACCTCGTTTCTAGGCGCAAAGTTGAAGGGCGCGAACCTTGAAGGGGCAATCCCGCTGCAGGTTTCCTTTGCAAGAGCAGATTTGCGTGACGCGGTACTGACATCTTCCAGCGTTCGCGGCTGCGAATTTCTAGGAGCCGATTTACGTCGCGCCGAGATGACGGGTATCAGGGAGTGGGCGGGAGGCGCGAGCTTCAAAGCCGCCAACATAGCGGGTGTCACCGGGCTGAGCGCCGAGCAACGCAACGACATGCTGAGAGGCGGTGCGGTTGAGTTTCCTAAGGACGAGGACTGGGCACGATTTCAGCGCGAGGTCTTCTCTCATCAGCGCCGCTGAGCTGCTGCGCGGTTCACAGATTGCATACCGAGGGGTTCTGCCGCCCAAGCTCAAGGTGCAAGGCTGTGAGTAGCCTTCAGCGCGTGCCCGGCTCGTTCGGGTTGTGGATGATCCAGATCAGGTAGCCGTTGCTGAAGTCGCCCACGCTGCCGCCGGCGAAGATCAGCCGGCCCTGGCCCTTGTAGACCATCTCGAAGCGGTGGCGGTCCGACCCGAAGTAGAACGGGATCCACGCCTTGCCGGTCATGTACGCGCCCTGGTCGCTCGGCGGGCCGATCTGGCTGGTGACCTGGAAGGCCGACATGCCGATCTGCAACTGGCCGAACTTGCTGCCCGGACCCGGGTTGCCGGTGATCTCGCCCTCGTAGCCGTTCAGGCCTTTCACCGTGCGGCCGCTGCCGGCCTCGACCTTGGACGAGTCGACCACGTTGCCGCGTGCGTCCATGCCGGGCTTGCCGGCACCGACCGTGCCCGCGCCGGCGGCTGCCGCGGCGGGCGCAGCAGTGGCGGGTGCCGCGGCAGGGGCGGCAGCAGCGGCGGGCGGTGTCGCGGTGGCGCAGCGGGCCAGGTCCACCGTCTTTTGCTTGCCCGCCACGCGCACGGCGCGCACCTCGGCGTTTACCGGGCCGCCGCGGAAGCCGGGCGCGGTGACCAGGCAGCGGAAGCCCACGGCATCGCCCTCGCTGGCGACCCAGCTGCTGGCCGGCGCGTTGCGCGCGGCCGGGCGCTGCAGGTCGAGCTGGAAGCTCTTGCCCACCAGCGCCTGGCGGGCACTGGCGACCGTACGGCCCTCGAAGGCGGCTTCGATGTCGGCATAGCCCGGCGGGGGCGGTGGCGGCGGCGGGGCCGGCGGCGCGCTGGGCGCGGCAGCGGCGGCCTTCGGCGCGCCGGCGTCGGCGGCGGCGCCGCCGGACTTGGAGGCGCAGCCCGCCAGGAACAGGGCACCGGCGGCGGCCAGCGCGAGGGCGGTCGTGGAAGAAGCTGTGGTCATGGCGCGTGAAGCAGTTGGGGTTTGGAACAGCAGCGCCACGGCCCGCGGGCCCTGGCCGCGGAATTGTGTCCCAAGCCCGCCGGCCCGCGACCGCAGGCGACAGCCGCCGGGCCTGGGCTTTGCTATGGTTCAGGGTTATCCCTGAACCGCTGCGCCTGTCCCGATGACCGATTCCCCGACCACCGCCTGCCTCGTCGACGACCTCGTGGCCCTCATGCGCCTGGAGCCCGTCGGCGAGGACCGCTTCCGCGCGCAGAGCGAGGACATCGGCACGCCCGCCGTCTTCGGCGGCCAGGTGCTCGGCCAGGCGCTGATGGCGGCCAGCCTCACGGTCGACGCCACGCGGCCCGTGCATTCGATGCACGCCTACTTCCTGCTGCCCGGCGAGCACGCGCCCATCGACTACAGCGTCGACCGCGTGCGCGACGGCCGCAGCTTCACCACCCGCCATGTGCTGGCGCGCCAGGAGGGCCGCATCATCTTCGAGATGGCGGCCTCCTTCCAGACCGCCGACCGGGGCGTCGAGCACCAGCTGCCGATGCCGGCCGTGGACGGGCCCGAGGGCCTGCCGAGCGAGCTGGAGCAGCGCCTGTCCATCGGCGCGCGCATGCCCGAGCGCTGGCGCATCAAGGCCACCGCGCCGCACGGCATCGAATACCGCCGCGTCGAGCAGGACGACCCGCTCGCCCCGGCGCCGCGCGAGGGCGGCAGCGCGATCTGGATGCGTGCGGTGGCCCCGCTGCCCGACGACCCGACGGTGCACCGCGCCCTGCTGGCCTATGCCTCCGACCACGGCCTGCTGCGTGGCGCACTGGTGCCGCACGGCCTGAGCTTCCTGGCCGGCGACGTGCGTGCCGCCAGCCTCGACCACGCCATGTGGTTCCACCGCGACTTCCGCTTCGACGACTGGCTGCTCTACGTCATCGACTCGCCCAGCGCCGGCGGCGCGCGCGGCCTGTGCCGCGGCAGCGTGTTCGCACGCGACGGCCGGCTGGTCGCGTCCACCGCGCAGGAAGGCATGCTGCGCGTGGTCGATCGCGCGCGCTGAGCGGCCGCCGCCCCCGCGCGGCGAATGCGGGACCATGCATCGAATGAATGGCGCACGCGCCCTTTCAGTCACGCAGATGACGGCGCGCGCCGGCGCGCGGGTGATGTACTGCCGGCGGCCGCGGCAATCGCGGGCCGACCGACAACGAATCATCAGGAGACGACACATGTTCCAGCGCGCAGGACGCGGCGCCCTCGTGGCCGCCACGCTCGCCTTCGCCGTGGCCATCCCGGCCACGGCACAGATCAAGGTGGCCTACATCGACCCGCTCTCGGGCCCCTTCGCCAACGTGGGCGAGCAGCAGCTGCAGCACTTCCTGCTGGCCGCCGAGCAGATCAACGCCAAGGGCGGCGTGCTGGGCCAGAAGATCGAGGTGCTGCCCTTCGATGGCAAGTCCAGCGCCAACGAGAGCGCCAGCGCGCTGCGCGCCGCCTACGACAAGGGCGCGCGCTACGTCTTCCAGGGCAACGGCTCGAACGTGACGGCCGCGCTGGTCGACTCGGTGCAGAAGATGGTCTCGCGCGGCGAGGAGCCGATGCTGGTCATGAACTACTCGGCCTTCGACCCGGACATGACCGGGCCCAAGTGCACCTTCTGGCACTTCCGCTTCATCCAGAACATCGACATGAGCATGAACGCGATCACCTCGGCGATCGCCGCGCGCCCCGAGATCAAGAAGGTCCACCAGGTCAACCAGGACTACGTGGCCGGCTACCAGGCGCAGAAGGCCTTCAAGGACATGCTGCCGAAGAAGCGCGCCGACCTGCAATTGGTGGGCGACGACCTGGTGCCGCTGGGCAAGGTCAAGGATTTCGCGCCCTATGCCGCCAAGATCAAGGCTTCGGGCGCCGACACGGTCATGACCAGCAACTGGGGCAACGACCTCACGCTGCTCATCAAGGCCATCAAGGAAGCGGGCCTGAAGGTCAACATCTACACGCTGTACGCCAACACCATCGGCGTGCCCACCGTGCTGCAGGACAGCGGCATCGGCACCGTGTTCAGCCTGTCCGAATGGCATGCCAACGTCGAGAACAACGGCGCCGAGGCCTTCGCCAACGAGTACAAGAAGAAGTTCAAGAACGACTTCCTGCTGCTGCGTGCGAAGAACGCGCTGGACATGCTGGCGGAGGCCATGAAGCAGGCCAACTCCACCAAGGCCATCGACGTGGGCCGCAAGCTGGAGAACATGCGCTACAAGACCGACATCGGCGAGGTGTGGATGCGCCCCGACGACCACCAGTTGCAGCAGGACCTGTTCGTGCAGACCTTCGCCAAGGTGGGCGACAAGGGCGTGAAGTACGACCTGGAGAACACTGGCGTCGGCGTCTACACGGCCAAAAAGATCACGGCGCAGGAGGCGATGTTGCCGAACACCTGTGACATGAAGCGGCCCTGACGACGCGGCGCATTCAGCCGCTGGCGCTATCGAATCAATAGCTGCTCGCGCCCGTCCCACGGGCGCTGCAGCCCGATTTGACTTGAAATTGCGCTAGACGCCCAGGTAGCGCGCCCACACCGAGCGGTCGGCGTCCAGCGCCGCCGAGTCGCCCTGCCACACCACGCGCCCGCGCTCCAGCACCAGGTGGTGGTCGGCCAGGCCCAGCAGGCGGTCGATGTACTTGTCGACCACCAGCGTGGTCTGGCCCGCGTCTTTGAGGCGTCGCAGGCAGCGCCAGATCTCCTCGCGGATCACCGGCGCCAGGCCCTCGGTGGCCTCGTCGAGGATCAACAGGCGCGGGTTGGTCGACAGCGCGCGGGCGATGGCCAGCATCTGCTGCTCGCCGCCCGAGAGCTGCTGGCCCATGTGGTTCTCGCGCTCCTTCAGGCGCGGGAACAGCGCGTACAGCCGCGCCAGGTCCCAGCCGTCGCGCTGGCCGTTGCGCTGGTCGGCGAAGGCGATCAGGTGCTCGCGCACCGTCAGGTTGGGAAAGCACTGCCGCCCCTCGGGCACGATGGCCACGCCCAACCGCGCGATGGCGTCGGGCCGCAGGCCGCGCAGGTCGGTGCCGCCGAAGCGCACGCTGCCGCCGCGCAGCGCCAGCGCGCCGACCAGCGTCTTGATGGTGGTGCTCTTGCCCATGCCGTTGCGGCCCAGCAGCGTCACCACCTGGCCGGCGCGGATGTCCAGGTCGATGCCGAAGAGCACCTGGCTGGCGCCGTAGCCGGCTTCCAGACGGCGCGCCTCGAGCAGGGGGGCGGGCGCGGCCATCAGGCGGCCTCCGCCATGGCGTCCTCGGTGCCCAGGTACACGGCCTGCACCTGCGGGTTGCCGCGGATCTCGTCCACGCTGCCCGACACCAGCACGCGGCCGTAGACCAGCACCGAGATGCGGTCGGCCAGCGCGAAGACGGCCTTCATGTCGTGCTCGATCAACAGGATTGCCATGTCGGCCTTCAGCCGGTGGATCAGTTCGGTCATGCGTTCGGAGTCCTCCGGGCCCATGCCGGCCATGGGCTCGTCGAGCAGCAGCAGCTTGGGGCGTGCGGCCAGCGCGAGCGCCACGTCGAGCTTGCGCTGCGCACCGTGCGGCAGGGTGCCGGCCGTGCGGTCGAGCTCGTGCGCCAGGCCCACGCGCTCGGCCAGGGCGCGTGCCGTGTCGGCCAGCGGCTGCTCGTGCCGGCGGTCGCGCAGAAAGCGCAGGCTGCTGCCGGCGTGCGCCTGGGCGGCCAGCAGCAGGTTGTCCATCACCGTCGCCTCGCGGAAGATGCTCGTGATCTGGAAGCAGCGCGACAGGCCGGCGCGCACGCGCGCATGCATCGGCAGCGGCGTGAGGTCCACGCCGTCGAGCACGATGTGCCCCGCGTCGGCCGTGACCAGCCCCGAGATGAGGTTGACCAGCGTGGACTTGCCTGCGCCGTTGGGGCCGATGAGCGCATGCACCTCGCCCGCGTTCACGCCGAGCGACACGTGGTCGGTCGCCACCAGCGCACCGAAGCGCTTGACCAGCCCGTCGACCTGGAACAGGCTCATGGCGTCACCTTCGCGGGTTGTGCGGGTGCGGTCGGTGCCGTGCAGCGGCGCCGCTCGAGCACGCCGGCGATGCCGCGCGGCGCGAGGAAGACGATTGCCACCAGCAGCACGCCCAGCGGCAGGTGCCAGTACTCGGTGTGCTGCTTCGCGATCTCTTCCAGGCCGATCCACACCGCGGCGCCCACCGGGCCGCCCCAACGCCGCCCGACGCCGCCGATGACCACCATCACCACCAGCGTGGCCGACTGCGTCCAGTGCATCACCGAGGGGCTGACGAAGCTGTTGTGCGACACCAGCAGCGCGCCCGCCAGCCCCGCCACCGCGCCGGCCAGCGCGAAGGCCGCGAGCCGCAGCCGGAACACCGGGTAGCCCATGGCCTGCATGCGCACCTCGTTGTCGCGGATGCCCATCAGCGCATGGCCGAAGCGCGACACGGTGGCGCGGTTGAGCAGGGCCATCACGCCCGCGAAGAGGACCAGGACCACCCAGTAGAAAGTCGGCTCGTGCGTGATGTCCAGGCCCAGGCCCAAGACGGGGCGGGCCATCAGGTTGTAGCCGTCGTCGCCGCCGTAGGCGCGCAGCGACACGGCGGCGAAGTACAGCATCTGCGCGAAGGCCAGCGTGATCATGATGAAGTACACGCCGCGCGTGCGCAGCGCCACGCTGCCGATCGCCGCGGCGACGAGGCCGCCCGCCACGGCGCCCGCGGGCCACAGCAGCCAGGCCGACTCGTGGCCGGCGTCGGCCAGCGCGACGAGCGTGTACGCCCCCACGCCGACGAAGCCCATGTGCCCCAGCGCCGCCATGCCGCCGAAGCCGAGGATGAAGTTCAGGCTGGCCGCGGCGAGCGCGAAAACCAGCGCGCGCCGCACGAAGTTGACGTAGAACTCCAGCCCCATCGCGGGCGCCAGCAGCGGGAAGACAGCGAGTGCGGCCAGTGCGCACCACGGGAGCCAGCGTTCGAGCTTCATCGCAGGAATGAAAAGGGTCGCAGCGGCCTCAGCCGCGGGCGGGGAAGAGGCCCGTGGGCTTGAAGGCCAGCACGCCGGCCATGAGGGCATAGGTGGCCAGGCCGGCGATGAGCGCGCTCAGGTCCGACACCAGCGTGGGCGGCAGCAGCGGGCGCAGGGCCAGCGGCACGAAGGCGCGACCGATGGTGTCGACCAGGCCGACCAGCATCGCCGCCACGAAGGCGCCGCGGATCGAGCCGATGCCGCCGATGACCAGCACCACCAGCGAGGGAATCAGGATCTCCTCGCCCATGCCCACCTGCACGGCGGTGAGCGGCCCCATCAGCGCACCGGCCAGGGCCGCGAGCGCGGCGCCGACCAGAAACACCAGCGAGAAGATGCGCCCCACCCGCACGCCCATGAACTCGGCCATCGCGCGGTTGGAGGCGCCGGCACGCACCAGCATGCCGACGCGCGTGTGGTTGACCAGCAGGTACAGCCCGCCCGCCACCACCAGCCCGGCCACGAGGATGACGAGCCGGTAGGCCGGGTAAGGCAGGCCCGGCAGGATCTCGACCGCGCCGGACAGCGCGGCCGGCGCCGAGGCCATAACCGGCGCCGGCCCCCAGGCCATCTTCACCAGGTCGTCGGCCACCAGGATGATGCCGAAGGTCGCCAGCACCTGCGCGAGGTGGTCGCGGCCGTACAGCCGGCGCACCAGCAGCGCCTCCAGCACCAGGGCGACGAGCACCACCACCACCAGCGCTGCCAGCACCGCGCCGACGAAGGAATCGGTGCGCGTGTGCACGCTTGCTGCCACGTAGGCGCCGCCCATGAAGAGCGAGCCGTGCGCGAGGTTCATCACGTCCATGATTCCGAACACCAGCGTCAGCCCCGCGGCCAGCAGGAACAGCATCAGCCCGTAGCCCAGGCCGTTGAGCATCTGCTCGATGAAGAGGATGGGCGTCATCGCTGCGCGGGCGTCACTTCATCTTGCACTGGGCGTGGTAGGCGTCGCGGTAGCCCTTCAGTGGCGTGGAGAGCGTCTTGTTGGTGATGCGGCCTTCGCTGTCCTTGCCGATCACGCGCAGGTAGTAGTCCTGGATCGGGAAGTTGTTGGTGTCGTACTTGAAGGGGCCGCGGATCGACTGGAAGTTGGCCGCCTTCAGCGCCTTGAGCACGGCCTCCTTGTTCTTCACGTCGCCCTTCACGTCCTTCGCCGCGGCGTCCATGGCCAGGATGGCGTCGTAGGCCTGCGCGGCGTAGAAGGTCGGGTAGCGGTTGTAGGCCTTGCGGAACTCGGCGACGAACTTCTGGTTGGCCGCGTTGGGCAGGTCGTGCGACCACTGCGAGGTCGAGAACAGGCCCAGCATCGGCTCGCCCACGGCGGCGATGGTGTCCTCGTCGGCCGAGGCCGGGCTGGTGACCAGCTTCACGTCCTTCGACAGGCCCGCGCCCACGAATTGCTTGATGAAGTTGATGCCCATGCCGCCGGGCAGGAAGAAGTACACCGCCTCGGGTTTGGCGGCGCGGATCTGCGCCAGCTCGGCGGCATAGTCCAGCTGGCCCACCTTGCCGTACACCTCGGCCACCACCTGGCCCTTGTAAGTGCGCTTGAAGCCGGTGAGGTGGTCGCGGCCCGCGGGGTAGTTGGGCGCGATGATGAAGGCCGTCTTCAGCTTCTGGTCGGTGGCCCACTGGCCCGCGGCCTCGTCCCAGGTGTCGTTCTGGTAGCTCTGGCCGAAGAAGTAGGGGTTGCACTGCGCGCCGGCGTACTGGCTCGGGCCGGGGTTGCTGGTGACGAAGGGCACCTTGGCCGCGAAGAGCGCCGGGCCCACGGCCAGCGCCACGTTCGAAGGCGTAGGGCCGGTGAAGAAGTCGATCCTGTTCTGCTGGATGAAGCGGTCGACGATCTGCTTGGCCTGGTCGGGGCTGCCCGCGGTGTCGGCCTGGATGAACTCCGCCGGGTAGCCGCCGAGTTGGTTGCCCAGCAGTTTTACCGCGAGGTTGATCGCGTCGCGCGTCTCGGCGCCGCCGGCCGCGAAGGGGCCGGAGATGTCGAGCGCGAGGCCCACCTTGATGGGGTCGGCCGCATGGGCCGGCACGCCGGCCGCCAGGGACAGCACCGTGAACAGTGCGACGGAAAGGGCGCTGCGGCGCGATGCGGGGCGGCTCTGGGAAGCGGGCATGGAGGCTCCGGAAAAGTGAAGGGAAAAATCGGAATGGAGGCGGGGCGGCAACGCGGGCGGCTAGACCGCCACCTCGACGCGGCCGTCGCGGATCTGGATCGGGAAGACGCGCACGTCCTCGGTGGCCGGCTCGCCGCAGGCGGCGCCGGTGCAGATGTCGAACAGCCCCTGGTGCAGCGGGCACTCCACCTTGCCGTTCTCGATCCAGCCCTCCGACAGGCGCGCGTTGCCGTGCGTGCACAGGTCGTGCAGCGCATGCAGCGATTCGCCCTGGCGGAAGACGGCGATCGGCAGGCCGCCGGCGATCACCGGCCACACGGCGCCATCGGGAAAGTCGTCGGGCTCGCCGACGTCGTGCCATTGGGTGGCTTCGGTGGTGGTGCTCATATCGGCGTGGCCAGCAGGGTGATAACGCGCGAGGTGTCGTAGACCACGCGGCGCTGCGCATAGCGCCAGCCGGCCGGGGTGCGCACGATGCGGTCCAGGTAGCGGCCCGCCTGGTAGACGAAGGACTCGCCGTTGGTGCGCGTCTGGATGACGACGTAGCTCGACTCGGCCTGCACCGTGTCCTCGTCCACCGGCGTGATCACCAGGCCGCTGGTCATGTGGCGGCAGCTGTGTTCCTCGTAGATGCTCGCGTGGCGCAGCGACACCACGCGGTCGCGCAGCATGCGCTGGTTGTTGCAGTAGATGAGGCCGATGGGCAACCCCAGGTCGGCGTTCTCCTTGGGCACGATCTCGTAGAGGCAGTCCTCGGTGAAGAGCGTGGCCCACTCCTCCAGGCGGTCGTTGTCCAGCGCGGCGCTGTAGCGCTCCTGCAGCTGGTGGATCTCGAACCAGAGCTGCATCGACACCGGCGCGGCCGAGGTGGCGGCCGGGCGTTCTTCGAGGGTGGTGGCGTCCATCATCAATAACCCATCAGCTGTTGGTAGCCGGTCCAGAATTTCCGGATTAGGTTCTCGGTGACCATCGTGTCCTCGCGGTTCGGGTCGGAGCGGCCCAGTTCGATCACCGAGGTGGCATCGCCGTCGCGTGCGGTGCCGCGCTGCACCAGCTCGGTGGCCTCGGTGTCCTCCATCGAGATGTAGCCCGCGGGGCCCACCAGGTTGGCCTGCTTGATGCGCAGCGCGCGCAGCTCGGGCGTGTCGTCGGCGTAGCCGAAGAAGTGGAAGACCAGCTCGAACTCGCCGGGCCCCTTGGGCAGCACCTGGCGCGCCACCAGCGTGTTGTGGATCTGCTGCAGCACCAGCTGCGGGAAGATCGTCTGGATGTGGTTGGTGCAGTCCTCCTCGTACTCCGACACGAAGCCCAGCACCGAGTCGTCCTCGAGGTGGAAGCCCTCGTCCATCGAGCGGATCGCCTGCTGCTTGTAGGCCGAGGCGGTGTCGCCGTCGTCGACCTTGGTGGCGGTGATGATGCTGTGCAGCCCGTGGCGCTGGTCGGCCATCGAGCGCGCCTTCATGCCCACGCGGAAGATGTTGAAGGTGGTGTGGAACAGATGCAGCAGGCTCGCGTGGTACGGGTCCTTCACGTTCTCGTAGTAGAGCTTCCAGTTGCTGCGCGCGTACTGCCGCGTGCAGCCCAGGTACACCACCGGCTTGTGCATCACGCGGTCGACCCAGGGCCGCATCTGCTCGCCCAGGTACTCGGGCAGCGGCGGCGTCTCGTCGCTGAAGGTGGCGAAGACCAGGCCGTGGTAGCTCTCGGCGCGCAGTTTCCGCAGGCCATGGTTCTTCGGGTCGAAGTCGGCCGGCATGCCGGGCGCGCCATCCTTGCCACGCCGGAAGGGCACGCCCTGCAGGTTGCCGCGGGTGTCGAAGCTCCACTGGTGGTACACGCAGGTGTGCGACTTGGCGTTGCCGCGCGCGTTGCGGCAGACGATGGCGCCGCGGTGCGCGCAGCGGTTGACCCAGGCGGCGACGCCGCCGTCGTCCGTGCGCGTCACCACCACCGGCGTGTCGCCGACGAAGGTGCTCTTGTAGTCGCCTGCCTTGGGGATCTCGGCGTCGAGCGCGACGAAGCTCCAGGTCGGGCCGCGGTAGATGCGCTCCTGCTCGCGCTCGAACACCTCCTGCGAACTGAACACGGCGTAGGGCACGCGCGATCCGTCGGGTTGCGGAAAGTGCACCTGTCGCGAGGGCGCGGCGGCGGCGTCGGCCGCCTTCAGGGCGCTGATGTCGACGATGTGGTTCATGGGGCCTTCCTTTGCATGGGGCACACCGGCGCGGCAGTGCGATGGTGCGGATGCCGTTCATTCTTCGAAGAGCCGGCGCGCGCGGCTATCCGTTTTGCGCGGCTGCGGGAAGGGCTTGTCCGATTCGCGCAGGAAAGTGCGCTGCGTCATGGTGGTGCGCGGCGTGCGCCATCGTGTGGCATGGCGCGCTTCTTGCGCGGTGTGCAGCCATTTGCGAAGCCACCCGCCCATGCGCACCGCCATCGCCTCCTCCGCCCCCCGCGTGCCTGCCTTCGAGCCGGCGCTGCTGCGCGCCAACCGGCTCTTCGAGTCGCGCGACCTCGACGACACGCGAGAGCGCATCTCGCGCGTGATGCAGCCGCACCATCTGCGCCCGCTCGGCCGCCCCGAGGGTGGGCGCTCGCACATGGACTTCCTGCGCCTGGGCGGTATCGGCGTCGGCACCATCGACTTCGGCGAGGCGATGCGGGTCGACGTCGAGCATGTCGAGGACTACCACCTGCTGATGTTCTGCCTGCGCGGCAGTGCGCGGGCGCGTGCGGGCGAGCGCGCGCTCGACGTGGACGTGCACCACGGCATGATCTGCGCGCCCGGCGCGCGCTTCGTGGCCGACCTGTCGGCCGACTGCGAGCAGTTCGTGCTGCGGCTCGACCGCGCGATGGTCGAGGCGCACGTGGGCCGGCCGATCCGCTTCGACGAAGTGCTCGACCTGCGCCGGCCGGCGATGCAGGCCTGGCTCGACCAGCTGCGCCTGCTGCTGACCTCCGAGGCGTTGATGGACGCGGTACGCCGCCATCCGCTGATCGCCCTCGAGATGGAGCGCCTGCTGCTGAGGCTGCTGCTCGACGGCCAGGCCTGGGACGACGCGCCGCTGAGCGCGCCGCCACCGCGCGCCGCGCAGGGCGCCAGCCCCGGCTGCGTGCGTCGCGCCGAGGTGTACATGCAGGCGCACGCCGACGAGCCGCTGCGCCTGGGCGACATCGCGCAGGCCGCCGGCGTGCCGGTGCGCACCCTGCTCGAGGCCTTCCGCCGCGCACGCGACTGCAGCCCCATGCAGTACCTGCGCGACATGCGCCTGGATGTGGCGCACCGCCGCCTGCGCGAGCCGCTGGATGGCACCACCGTTTCGGCGGTGGCGCTGGACTGCGGCTTCGCGCACCTCGGGCGCTTCTCGCAGTCCTATCGCGCGCGCTTCGGCGAATCGCCCTCCGACACGCTGCGCCGCGCCGGCTGATCGCCACCCCTCACTTGAAGGGGCTGGCGGTGGCGAACCACAGCCCGATGCCGGTGGCGATGATGAAGGCGCCGTCGGTCACGCCGGCCGCGAGGAAGAACTTGGACTGCAGCTCCTGCATCAGGTCGGGCTGCCGCGCCGAGCCTTCGAGCAGCTTGCTGCCCAGCATCGCGATGCCGATGCACGAGCCCACGGCGCTCATGCCGATCAAAAGCGCCACGGCCAGGGGAAGGATGTCGAAGCCGGTGTTCATGGAATTGCTCCTGCGGGTCGTTGTCGATGGCTCGACTGTCCGCGCGCGGCGTCGTGCCGTCGATGACGCCGGAGGTCATGGGCGGCGCGCAATGCCGGAAAAGGAGAAAGTGCAATCGGCCGTCGGCGCCCGTCGGACGGGCGCTGCGGCCGAATTCGTCACGATCGTTACGATCGGCCGGGGCCCACCGCCGGCGCGGCCGTCCGCGACGCGGCGGGCGACAGCACGGCAGCGATGGCCACCACCATCAGCGCCACCGCGGCCCAGTCCTGCCAGTGCAGCACCTCGCCGAGCCAGAGCGCGCCGCTGAAGACGCCGAGCACCGGAATCAGCATCACGCTGAGGGTCGACGCGATCGGCGGCAACTCGCGCGCGAGCGCGAACCAGGCCGCGTGCGCGAAGCCGAAGATCAGCACCGCGTTGTAGACGATCGCGGCCCACGTCGGTGCGGACGGCGCCTTCCACTGCGGCCGCTCCAGCAGCACCGCCAGCACCGCCATGACCACGGCCGTCAGCGTGGTCATCCAGAAGGAGATCGCGAGCGTGGGCACCGGCATGCGCGTGCGCCGCAGCAGCTGCGTGCCCAGCGCCCAGGTGGCGGCCGCGAAGAGCGCCAGCGCCATGTAGCCCGGCTTGCCGGACAGGCCGGCGATCGCGTGCCACAGCAGCAGCGCCACGCCCAGGGCCGCGGCGCCCACGCCCAGCCAGGCCCGGCCGGCCAGCCGCGTGCCGAACAGCCAGGCGCCGAGCAGCGCCGAGAAGATCGGCATCGTGTAGCCCAGGATCGCCGCGCGGCCGCTGGACAGCTCCTTGAGCGCGACGATGATGCACACGTGCCAGACGAACATGTTGGTCGCGCCCAGCACCGGCACGCCCAGCCACAGCGACAGCGCGCGGAAGGTGATGGGCGGGTAGTCCGTCACGCCCAGCTTCATCACCGGCCAGTTCAGGCCCCAGGCGAGGGTCAGCGGGACGAGCAGCGCCCACTGCTTTTTTGTGAGTGTCTCCATGCGGTGGGCATTGTGTCGGCAGTCGCGCATTCGTGCCGGCCGTGCGGCGCGAGGCGCTCAGGCCTGCTGCCGCCGACCCGCATGGCTGGCCATGAGCCGCGGCCCCAGCATCACCACCGCCAGCGCCGCCACCACGCAGGCGCTGCCGGCCCATTGCCAGGGCGAGACGGTCTCGCCCAGCGTGAGCATGCCGGCCGCCAGCCCGATCACCGGCACGCCGAGGCTGAAGGGCGCGACGCGGTTGGCCGGATGGCGCTTGAGCAGGCCGGTCCACAGCGCATAGGCCGCGATGGTCGCGAACCAGCCGAGGTAGGCCACGCCCACCCAGGCGCCCGCGCCCGCATGCGTCCACTGCCAGCGCGTGGCCTCGGGCTCGAAGAGCCAGGCCATGGCGGCGAAGGGCAGGATCGGCACCAGCGACATCCACACCACGAACTGCAGCGCGTCGTAGCCGGGCTGCGCCGCCTGCGCCTTGCGGGCGATGATGTTCGACGCCGCCCACATCGTGGCTGCCAGCAGGTTCAGCACCAGGCTCAGAACGGTGATGCCGCCGGCCACGGCATGCCCCGTGAAGTTCATCGCGAAGCAGGCCAGGCCCAGCGCCGCCAGCACGAGGCCCACGCGCATCGCGCCGCTCAGTCGCTCATGCAGCAGCAGCACACCCAGGAGCGTGGTGAAGAAGACCTGCGTCTGCATCAGCACCGACGCGAGCGCGGCCGTCATGCCGACCTGCAGCGCGACGAAGAGCAGCCCGAACTGCCCCAGCTGCGCCAGGCCCCCGGGCACCAGCCAGCGCCACGACAGCTGCGGCTTGCGCACGAAGAAGACCAGCGGCAGCACCGCGAAGATGTAGCGGAAGGTGCCGAGCTGGAAGGGCGTGAAGTCGCGCAGCGAATACTTCATGGCCACGAAGTTCAGGCCCCAGATGACGACGACGCCGAGCGCGGCCGCGAGGTCGCGGCCGCCGAAGGAAGTTGCTTGTTTCATGGAAGGGAGGGTGTCGGGAGGGCGGCGGCGGCCTCGAAGGCCTGCGCCAGCGCGTCGGAGGGCAGCCGGCCCTGCAGGCCGATCGCCACCACGCTGCAGCGCCCGGACGGGTCGGCCGCAGCGCGCAGCGAGCCGTGCTGGCCCGCGAACTGCAGCTCGGCCCGCGGGTGCTCGTCGGTGCGCACCAGGCCCTTGAGCCGCAGCACGCCCGCCGGCATGGACTTGAGCAGGGCACGCAGCGCGCGCGCACTGAACGGCGGCGCATCGTCCAGCGCCCAGGTGTCGAAGAGGGCGCCGTGGCCGGGGTCGGCGGCCTGCAGGCGCGGCGATCGGCCCAGCAGGGGCACGGCCGGGCCGGCGTGCAGCGCGGCAACACCCAGCAGGGGCGCGGGCACGCGGCCATGCGTCGTCTCGAAGCGCGGACGGCCGGGTGCCTGGGCGTCGAGCCACAGGCGCAGTCCGGCCAGTGATGCCTCGTCGATGCGGTCGCACTGGTTGAGCACCAGCAGGTCGGCGGCACGCAGCTGGCGCTGCACGGTGTCGGCCAGCAGCGGGTCGGCGGCCTGCGCGCGCACCGCCCCGGCATCGACCAGCACGATCACGCCGTCCAAGCTCAGGGCGGGGTCGGCGATGCCCACCTGCGCGATGCGCCAGGGGTCGGAGACGCCGCTGGCCTCGACCACGATCGCGTCGGGCGGCCGGGGCGATTCGATGAGGCCGATCAGCGCGGCCGTGAGGTCGTCGCCGATCTGGCAGCACACGCAGCCGTTGGTGAGCTCGATGGCGCCGGCCTCCTCGGTCGCGATCAGCGCGCGGTCGAGGTTGATGGCGCCGAAGTCGTTCACCAGCACCGCCACGCGCCGACCGTCCGCCTGCGTCAGCAGGTGGTTCAGCAGCGTCGTCTTGCCGGCGCCGAGGAAGCCGCCGATGACGGTCAGGGGGATGCGGGGGCTGCGCATGGGCGAGGGGGTCAAGCCTGGCCGGGCAGCGGCAACGGCCGGCCGCCGATCACCGTCCCGGCAATGCGCACCTCGTGCAGCTTCTCCGGCGCAATGGCCAGCGGGTCGTCGTCCAGCACGCAGAAGTCGGCGAACTTGCCGACCTCCACCGAGCCGACGAGGTGGTCCATCGACAGCGTGAAGGCCGCGCCCATGGTGATGGCATAGAGCGCGTCGGCCACCGGGATGCACTCGGCCGTGCCGAGCTGCCGGCCGCTGGAGGTGAGCCGGTTGACCGCGCACCAGGCGGTGAAGAGCGGGCCCAGCGGCGTGATCGGCGCATCGGAGTGGATGGCCATCGGCACGCCGTGGCGCAGCGCGGTGGCGCAGGCGTCCATGCGGAAGGCGCGGTCGGGGCCCATCGTCAGCTCGCGGTGCGCGTCGCCCCAGTAGTACAGGTGGTTGGCGAACAGGTTGGCGCACACGCCCAGCCGCGCCATGCGTCGGAACTGCGCCTCGTCGGCCATCTGGCAGTGCTGCAGCGTGTGGCGGTGGTCCCAGCGCGGGTGCGCGGCCAGGGCCTCCTCGATGCCGTCGAGCGCGACCTCGGTGGCCTCGTCGCCATTGGTGTGGATGTGCAGCTGGAAGCCCTGCGCGTGGAAGTCCTTGATCGCGGCCTTGAGCTCGGCCGGCGGCAGGATCCAGATGCCGTTGGGCGCACCGTTGTGGTAGCCGGGCCAGCGCAGCCGCGCGGTGAAGCCCTGGATCGAGCCGTCGGCCACGATCTTCACTAGGCCGTAGTGCAGCTTGTCGTTGCCGGCGGCTTGGCGCGCGCGGATGCGCTCGCCGCCCTGTGCGCGGTTCGTCGCGCCGTCCATGCTGATGTAGGCGGGCACGAAGCGCACCGGGAAGTCGGGGTCGGCCGTCACCTCGGCCAGCGCCGCGTGGTTGCCGTCGGACAGGTCGTTGACCAGGTCGGTCGCGGTGGTCACGCCCGCGAGCTGCGCCATCTGGCCGAACATGCGCAGGCATTTCGGATCGGCGCCGGTGACGCGGAACACGTTGCCGGTGAGTCGCGTGATCGGGAACATGGCGGCGAACTCCTGCAGCTCGCCGTTGGGCTCGCCCGCGTGCTCGCCGTCCTGGAATCGCGCCACGCCCTCGATGTCGGTGTCGCGCGTGATGCCCGCCTGTTCCAGTGCGGCGCGGTTCACGTTCATCAGGTGCTGGCTGGCGTGCAGGACGACCACCGGTCGGGTTGTCGACACGCGGTCCAGGTGCTCGACCGTCATGCGCTCGGTGCCGAAGAAGATCGGGTCGAAGCCCCAGGCCAGCAGCGCCGCCTTCGGGTCGGTCATGCCGCGCTCCACCTCGACCAGTCGCGCGATCACCTCGTCGAAGTCGCGGCAGCCCTCCCAGACCTTGCCGTCCGGCGAGGTGCGGGCGTGGTAGCCGACGAAGGTGAACATCCACAGGCCGCCGGCCATGAGGTGCGAGTGGCCTTCGACCAGGCCGGGCATGAGCACCTGGTCCGCGTAGCGGTCGTCGAGGGTGAACCTGCCGACGGACAGCATGCGCTCGAGGTCGCCCACCGCGAGCACGCGGCCGTCGCGCACGGCGACGTGCGTGGCCTCGGGCTGCTGCGGGTTCATCGTGAGGATCTTGCGGGCCTGGAAGACGGTGACGGTCATGGTGGAGCGATGACGGAAGAGGGAGAGGGAAGCGCTGCTCAGGCAGCCGCGGGCATTTGCAGGGGGCCGACGGGCTGGCCGTCCACGCGCACCACGCGGTGGCACGCGACCCAGTGGCCCGGCTGCATCTCGCGCAGCACCTGGGGCGCCTCGCAGCCGGGGCCGGCGGCCGGGCAGCGGCCGGCGAAGCGGCAGCCGGCTGGCGGGTTGATCGGACTGGGCGGATCGCCGACAAGCTTGATGCGCTGTGCGGCGCGCGTGCGGCCGCCCTGCACGGTGGGCACGGCCGACATCAGCGCCGCGCTGTAGGGGTGCAGGGGACGCGCGAAGAAGGCCTGGCGCGGTGCGCGCTCGACGATCTGGCCCAGGTACATCACCGCGATCTCGTCGCAGATGTGCTCCACCACCGCCATGTCGTGCGAGATGAACAGGTAGGTCAGGCCCAGCTCGCGCTGCAGGCGGGCCAGCAGGTTGAGGATCTGGGCGCGGATCGCGATGTCCAGCGCCGACACGGGCTCGTCGCACACCACCAGTTCGGGGTGAGTGGCCAGCGCGCGCGCGATGTTGATGCGCTGGCGCTGCCCGCCCGAGAACTGGTGCGGGAACAGATGCTGCTGCTCGGGCCGCAGGCCCACGGCGGCGAAGAGTTCGTCGACGCGTGCTGCGCGCTCGGCTTTCGTGCCGATGTCCATCAGGTCCAGCGGCGCACGCACCGCGTCGCCCACGCGCTGGCGCGGGTTGAGCGAGGAATAAGGGTCCTGGAAGATCATCTGCACGCGCCGGCGGGCCTGGCGCATCGCCTCGTCGCCCAGCAGGCTCAGGTCGGTGAGGCCCAGGCGCACGCTGCCGGCGGTGATGGGCGCCAGTCGCATCACGGCCAGTGCCGTCGTGGTCTTGCCGGAACCCGATTCGCCGACCACGGCCAGCGTGGTGCCGCGCCGCACCTCGAAATTCACGCCATCGACCGCGCGCACCACCTCCGGCTTGGCCATCAGGCCGCTGCGCGGGCGCGGGAAGTGCACCTTCAGGTCGGTGACCGTCAGCAGCACGGGCGGGGGCGGTTCGGCGGGGGCGGACATCTGGGGGAACGGAATCAGGTTGGTCATGAAGCACCTCCGGCTTCGCCTGCGGTGCGAGCGCCTTCGGGCGGCCGGGCGCCGCTCATGCGGCAGCCTCCTCGGCCTTCGCGACGGCGGCTTCGGCCAGCAGCCAGCACGCGGCCGCGTGGCCCGGCCGGCCCGGCACGGGTGCATCGAACATCGGCGGCACGTCCTGCGCGCAGCGTGCGTGGGCGCTCGGGCAGCGCTCGCGGAAGGCGCAGCCGCTGCCCAGCTCCCACAGCGAGGGCACCACGCCGGCGATCTCGGCCAGTTCGCGGCGTTCGCCGTGCTGGCTGCTGCCCAGTTCGGGCAGGCAGGCGATCAGGCCGCGCGTGTAGGGGTGCTGCGGACTGCCCAGCACCTGCGCCGTGGTGCCCTGCTCGATCACGCGGCCGGCGTACATCACGATCACGCGGTCGGCCATCTCGGCCACGGCGCCCATGTCGTGCGTGATGAGCACGATGGCGGTGCCGCGCTCGGCCTGCAGCTCGCGCAGCAGGTCGAAGATCTGGGCCTGCACCGTCACGTCCAGCGCGGTGGTGGGTTCGTCGGCGATGAGGATGTCGGGCCGGCAGGCCAGAGCCATCGCGATCATCACGCGCTGGCGCATGCCGCCGGAGAGCTGGTGCGGGTACTCGTCGACGCGCCGCTCTGGCGCCGGGATGCCGACCTGGCGCAGCATCTCCACGGCGCGCAGGTGCGCGGCCTTGCGGTCGAGCCCGGCATGCAGGCGCAGCGACTCGGCGATCTGCTCGCCCACGGTGAACACCGGGTTGAGCGAAGTCATCGGCTCCTGGAAGATCATCGAGATGCGGTTGCCGCGCACGGCACGCAGGCGCTCGGGGCTGGCCCGCAGCAGGTCCTCGTCGCCGAAGAGCACGCGCCCGCCGCTCACGCGGCCGGGCGGCTGCGGCACCAGGCCCAGCACGGTGAGCGCGGTCATGCTCTTGCCGCAGCCCGACTCGCCGACGATGCACAGCGTCTCGCCGGCGCGGGCCTCGAAGCTCACGCCGTTGAGCACCAGCGCCTTGCCGCGGCGGGTGTTGAACTCGACGCGCACGTCGTCGACGGTCAGGAGGGTCTGGGGTATCGCCATCTCAACGCTCCCTGAGTTTCGGGTTGAGGGCATCGTTCAGCCCGTCGCCGATCAGGCTGACGGCCAGCACGGTGAGGAAGATCGCCGCACCGGGGATCGCCACGGCCCACCAGGATGAGAGCACGTACTGGCGGCTGGAGCCGATCATCATTCCCCAACTCATGAGGTTGGGGTCGCCCAGGCCGAGGAAGGACAGGCCGGCCTCGAACAGGATGGCCGAGCCGATCGCCAGCGTGGCCGACACCACCAGCGGCGCGACGCAGTTGGGCAGGATCACCTTCCAGATGATGCGGGCGTCGCGTGCGCCGATGGAGCGCTCGGCACGCACGAATTCCATGTCGCGCACCTTCATGAACTCGGCGCGCGCAAGCCGCGCGGTGCCGGGCCAGCTCACCAGGCCGATCGACAGCGTCACCGTCAGCAGGCTGGGCGAGAACAGCGTGACCACGACCATGGCGAAGAGCAGCGCCGGCAGCACCTGGAAGAACTCGGTCACGCGCGAGAGCACGGCGTCGACCCGGCCGCCGTAATAGCCCGAGAAGGCACCGATCGTGATGCCGATGGCCACCGACAGCAGGGCCGCCACGGCGCCCACCAGCAGCGTGGCGCGCCCGCCGTACAGCAGCGAGATCGCGACGTCGCGGCCCAGGTAGTCGGTGCCGAGCCAGGCGTCTTCGGCAAATGGCGGCGTGAGCGGCGCGGCGCGGATCTCGAAGGGGTCAACGGCGTACACCAGCGGGCCGATGACGGCGACGAGCACGATCGCCAGCAGCAGGACGAGCCCGGCCACCGCGGCCGGGTTGCGGGCGAACATGCGGGCGGCCTCGGCCAGCGGCGAGGGCGCCGCGGGCACGGGCACCACCGGCGCTGCGGCCGGTGCGCCCTTGGAGCCCTTGGAGATGGGGAGTGCGGACATGGGACGCTCTTCCTAGCGCTTCTGGATGCGGGGGTCGACGAGGCGATAGCACAGGTCGGTGAGCAGGTTCATCACCAGCACGACGACCGCCGACAGCAGCAGCACGCCGAGGATCGTGGGGTAGTCGCGCCGCGGCACCGACTCGAAGGCCAGTCGACCCAGGCCCGGCCAGTTGAAGACCGTCTCGACCAGGATGGCGCCGGCCAGCACGTTGCCGAACTGCAGGCCCAGCACGGTCACCACCGGCAGGATGGCGTTGCGCAGCGCATGCTTGTAGAGCACCACGCGGTCGGCCAGCCCCTTGGCGCGCGCAGTGCGGATGAAGTCCGAGCCAAGCACCTCGAGCATGCTGGCGCGCGCCAGGCGGCTGTAGTGCGCCAGGTACACCAGCGACAGCGTGAAGGTGGGCAGCACCAGGTGCCACAGCACGTCGAGCACGCCGGCCAGGCCCTGGTCGCTGCCGTCGATCGATCGCATGTCGGCCACCGGGAAGATCGGCAGCACCGAGGCGAACAGGATCACCAGCAGGATGCCGGTCCAGAACACCGGGGCCGCGAAGCCCACCAGCGAGAGCACCGTGATGGTCTGCGACAGCCAGCCGTTGGGCTTGCGCGCCGCCAGCACGCCGATGCCGGTGCCCGCCACGAAGGCGCAGATCACCGAGCTGAGCACCAGCAGCAGCGTGGCCGGGATGCGCTCGCCGATCAGGTCGACCACCGGCAGGTTGAAGAAGTACGAGTAGCCCAGGTCCAGCCGGGC
Organism: Pseudomonadota bacterium; assembly: GCA_018241185.1. Classification (GTDB taxonomy): domain Bacteria; phylum Pseudomonadota; class Gammaproteobacteria; order Burkholderiales; family Burkholderiaceae_C; genus Xenophilus. Next base: position 33,402 of record JAFEEH010000257.1, read on the forward strand.
CACGCGCGAGAGGTACACGCCCAGCTGCACCGGCAGCGGCTTGTCCAGGCCGTAGCTCTGGCGCAGCTCGGCCTTGAGTTCCTCGGACATGCCGCCGCTGGCCCCCGCGATGGTCTCCACCGGGTCGCCGGGTGCGGCGTGCACCAGCGCGAAGTTGAGCACCACCACGGCCATCACCAGCAGCAGGGCCTGGCCGAGACGCGAGGCGAGGAGTCGAAGCAGGTTCATGGCGATGCTCCCTGATGTCCGTGTCCGCGCTTACTTGAGGTAGACGTCGTCCATGGGCGACGCGGGGCCCCAGATCGTGGTCGGCACGTTGCCCACCTTCTTGCTCGCCACCGTGTGGTAGGGCGTGAGGTTGATGAAGACGATCGGCACCTCGTCGGTCACGATCTTCTCGAAGGTGGCGTAGTAGGCCTTGCGCTTGACCGGGTCGACGATGGTGCCGGCGGCGTTGAGCAGCTCGTCCACCTTGGGGTTGGCGTACGACTGGGTGTTGGTCCAGACGATGGGCTTGATGTTGGTCGACAGGTAGGTGCGGTGCACGCCGATCACCGGGTCGCCCCAGTTGAAGACGGTGTCCATCGTCATGTCGAAGTCGTGGGCGGCAATGCGCTTGGCCCAGGCCGGGAAATCGGCCGAGGCACGCACCTCCACCGTGATGCCCACCTTCTTGAGCTGCGATCGCAGGTATTCGGCCACGTTCTTCTGCTGCTCGTCGACGCCGGGCAGGTAGTCGATGCTGAGCTTGAAGCGCTCGCCGTTGGCGCCCGCCTTGTAGCCGGCGGCGTCGAGCATCTCGGCCGACTTCTTCAGGTCGAGCGGGTACTTCACGAGGTCTGGCACCGCGAAGGGGCTGCTCGGCACGATCGGGCCGTCAGCCACGGTGGCGAAGCCGCCCATCAGCGCCTTGGTGATGAAGTTCTTGTCGATCGCGAAGGCGATGGCCTTGCGCACGTTGACGTCGTTCAGCGGCTTCTTGGCGGTGTTGAAGGCCAGCCAGTTGATCGAGCCGATGCCCTCGTAGCCCTTGTCGGTGATCTGCAGGTTGGGGTTGGTCTTCAGGCGCTTGAGGTCGACCGCGCCCACGGCGTAGGGCAGCATCTGGATGTCGCCGCGTTCGACGCCGAGCACCAGCGACTGCGTGTCCGGCGTGATGCTGATGATGATCTTGTCCAGGTGCGGCTTGCCCGCCAGGAAGAACTTGTCGAACTTCTCCATCACGATGCGCTGGCCGGGCTTGAACTCGGTGAGCTTGAACGGGCCGGAGCCCACCACGTTCTGGCTGTTGCGCGGGTGGTTCTTCAGGTCGGCGCCGTCGCCGTAGATGTGTTTGGGCAGGATCGGGCACAGGGCCGGCGACATGGCCAGCACGATGGCCGGGTGCGGCGTGGCCATGCGGATGACGGCGGTGTACGGGTCGGGCGTGTCCACCTTCTCGACCGGGCCGAGCATGGTCGAGAAAGGATGGTTGGCCTTGATCGCCATGATCGAGAAGGCGACGTCGGCCGAGGTGATCGGCTTGCCGTCGTGGAACACCGCGTTCCTGCGCAGGTTGAGCGTGAGCGACCTGGCGTCGTCCGACAGCTTCCACGACTCGGCCAGGTAGGGCTGCGGGTTCCACTTGTCGTCGAAGCGCAGCGGGCTGGCGAAGATCTGCGTCGAGGGCAGGGCGGTGGCGATGCCGGACTGCACCGCGCCGTTGAGGTGGCGCGGCGCCTGCGGCGTGCCGATGACCAGCGTGCCGCCGTCCTTCACGGCCTGGGCGGATGCGGGCAGGGCGAGCAGGCTGGCGCCGGCCACCAGTGTGGCGGCCGCGACGGCCAGTGCACGGCGCGAGAGGAGATGGGTGTTCATGCGGTTCACTCCGGATTCGAGAAAAGGAAAGAAAGGCGGGGAGGTGCAGGATGCGTGCCGCGACCTGGCGCGGCTCAGAGCACCTCGTCCTTGAGCCAGTACCACTTGTAGAGAACGCTCTGCCCGAGGCGGCGGAAGGGCGCCGCCCACTCGCCCTGCGCGGGGAAGGGCAGCGCATCGCGGTAGATGGGAAGCAGCTCGGCGGTCGCATCGCGTTCGCCCGCGATGCGCTGCGCCATGCGCCGGCCCGCGTGCGCCGAGAAGGACACGCCGTTGCCGCCGTAGCCCAGGGCGTAGAAGACCTGCTGCGCGGCGTCGGGCTGCACCACGCGCGGCATCATGTCGTGGCTCACGTCGACCCAGCCCCACCACGAGTGGTCGACCTGGATGCCTGCGAGCGCGGGGAACTTGCGCGCGATGCCGTCGGTGAGCAGCTTGTAGTGCTGTTCGCGGTGCGCGTCGGCGCCGGTGATGGAACTGCGGCTGCCGATCTGCAGTCGGTTGCCGGGCAGAAGGCGGTAGTAGTAGCGCAGCGTGCGCGTGTCGGTGATAGCGATGCGGGTCCTGAAGTTGGTCGCCTTCAGCTCCTCGTCGGTCAGCGGCCGCGTGACCAGGCAGTTCGACAGCACCGGGAAGTAGCGGTTCGTGAGGCTGCGGTGCAGCCCCGGTGCGGTGTAGGCGCCGGTGGCGATGCCCACGGCGCGTGCGCGCACCGTGCCGCCGGGCGTCTTCAGGTGGTGAACGCCGTTCTTCGTCTCCCAGCCGATCACGGGGCTGCCGGGGTGCACGCGCACACCCAGTTCCCGCGCCATCTTCAGGTAGCCGTAGGCGAGCTTGAGCGGATGCACCGAGATGCCTTCGGACTCGTACTGCGCGCCCACCGCGTCGCGGTCGTCGAGCCAGTCGCGCCGCACCTCCTCGGCGCCGAGCATGCGCGCGTCGTAGCCGAAGTGCTTGCGCATCACCTCCGTCTCGCGGCGCAGGAAGTCCATCTTCTTCTCGCGGTGGGCGACGAAGAGGTGGCCGCCGGGCTGGGCGTCGCAGTCCACCTGCGCGACCAGGTCGGCGAAGGTCTGGAAGCCGAAGCGGATCTCGGCGTCGAGCTTCTTCGCCACGTCCAGGCCCCAGCGTTCGATCCACTGCGAGCGGTACAGGCGCCCGCTCGCGTTCTGGCCCTGGCCGCCGTTGCGGCTGGTGCAGCCCCAGGCGACGCGGTTGGCTTCGAGCACCGTCGCCTTGATGCCATGTTCCTTCGCAAGGAAGAGGGCGGTGGCCAGGCCGGTGAAGCCCGAGCCGATGATGACCACGTCGGCGTCCGTGTCCTGCGTGACCGGGCCGTCGTCGTCGGGCGGCGTGCCGGCCGAGGCGGCCCACCAGGTGGGTGCGTAGTCGCGGTTGCGGCCCGGCCCGTCGGAGACCAGCGGGTCGTAGGCGGGGTCGTAGGCGGCGAACATCTCGCGCGGTGTGCTGATGCCCATGGCTGTGTGCTCGTCCTCAGGCCGCGGGCAGTGCAGGCCGGTTCTTGCGGAACACGTTCTTGACGAGGATCTTCCCGTCCTTGAAGGTGAAGAGGTCCACGCCGTCCGATTCGCTGCGCGTGCCGTCGGCGGCGGTGCCGGCGAAGGTCCATTCCGAGACGCCGCGGTCGCCGGCGACGAAATGGCGGCCGTTGCGCCATTGCGCGTCGGGGAAGTTCTTCCAGGCCGACGCGAAGGCGGCGGCCACGGCCTCTTGCCCTTCGTGGCGCGTGCCGCAGGCCAGCGGTCCGGCCGCGGTCTCGAACACGCAGTCGGCATGCATGAAGGACATCAGCGCCGGCAGGTCGTGGCGGTTCCAGGCATCGGAGAAGGCGGCCAGCATCTCGACGCTGGCAGGGGTGTACGGGGCAGAGGACATGGGATGGCGGGGGTGGCGCGGAAGATGCAGGGCAGTCTAGGAATCGCCTTCGCAACCCCATAGAGCCAGATGCCCCCCATCGTTCGCGCCACACGCAGCCAGCCACGCACCAACACCGGGAGTGCGCCCCGGCTGTGTGCACATTCACGCTTCGGCCGCAGGGGAATGCGATGAGCGCGGGCGCACGCGTGGACGCCGACCTGCCCCTGTGGGCCCGCCTGTTCAAGCTGCCCGAGCATCCGGGCCTGCCGATCCAGGTCCGGCTGCGCGCGGTCGTGGTGCAGGCCATCCTCGACGGACGCCTGGGGCCGGGCACGGCGCTGCCGTCGTCGCGCGACCTGGCCCAGGCGCTCGCGCTGAGCCGCAACACCGTCACCGCGGCCTACGAGCAGCTGGTGGAAGAAGGCTTCCTGGAGGCGCGCCCGCGGCGCGGCGTGTTCGTCGCGGCCAATGCCGCGCCTGCGCGCGCCGACATGGCCGTGCTGCCCGACGACCCCTTTCGCACGGCCAGCGCACCCGCCACGCAGCGCCCGCCCGACTGGCGCCGGCGTGTGCTGCGCTCGCAGGCGCAGCGGCCCACGCTGGCCAAGCCCGAGCGCTGGCACGACTACCCCTACCAGTTCGTCTACGGCACCTACGATCCGGAGCTGTTCCCCA
>JAFEEH010000258.1 GCA_018241185.1 Pseudomonadota bacterium
CGCCGCGCGCGCGAAGAGCTGCTGCAGCTCGCCGCGCACGGCGCGCTTGAGCTGTTCAGAGGTGGCGCTGACGAACTGTGCGCGGTCGAAGCCGGCACGCAGCCGCACGACATGCGCCGCCACAGGCAGCGCGACGTCGGCACCGCCGCTCACGGCGTAGATCTGCCGGCGGATGGTGTTGCGCGTGACGGCGCGGCGCGCCCAGCGCTTGGGCACCATGGCGCCCAGCCAGACGTCGCTCGGATGGAAGAGGGGTGCGGCAGGACCACCGGCAGGCGCGTCGAGCGTGCACCGGTGCAGCGCGAAATGCGCGGTTCGCGCCACGGTCGTGCCGGAAAGTGCCGCCTGGAATTGCGCGCGTGTCTGCAGTCGACGCATGCGTGTTCGATGCGACGCCCGCACGCGGCCCGAGACGGCCGACGCCTTAGACGGCCAGGCGCTTGCGGCCCTTGGCGCGGCGTGCGTTGATCACGGCACGGCCGCCACGGGTCTTCATGCGGACGAGGAAGCCGTGGGTGCGGGCGCGGCGGATTTTCGAAGCTTGGTACGTGCGTTTCATGATGAGGATTCCTGACTGATGTCGGTGCCCACTGCTGGGCAAGGCGGGCAGACCGCGGCGCGAGGCGCTGGACCTCGAGGGGCCGTGCTTCGCACCAGCGAGTCACGACCACCGGCGACCCCGAACACCATCTCCTTCCAGAGCCGCTGGGATGCGAGAGCACCCGATGCTTACCGCCCGCCCCGGACACTGGCCGGATCGGACGCACTCGAATAGAGGTTTCAGGGAAACCCGCGATTATTGCAGACATTGAAGGGCACGACAATCCAAAGCGCGGCCAGCAGCCGTTCAACGCCACCGTCAAGGGGTGTGGATAAGTTTTTGACAAGTTAGAATCCGCCGGGCATGCCGCAACCGAATATCCACAACGAGCAGAACAACAACATGACCGAGGGACAACCGTCTGGCCGCCGCGCTCATGCCGTCTGAGGGCGTGGGCGCCAGCCTCTGGCAGGCCTGCGTCGACCAGCTCGCACAGGAACTGTCCGAACAGCAGTTCAACACCTGGATCAAGCCGCTGACCGCACAGGTCGCGGACGACCTGTCGCGCATCACGGTCTTCGTCGCCAACCGCTTCAAGCTGGACTGGATCCGGGCCCAGTACGCGGCGCGCATTGCCGCCATGGCGGAGCAGATTTCCGGCCAGCCGGTGATGATCGAGTTAGCGCTTGCTCCTCGCGAAATTCCCGCTCGCACTGGCATCTCGCTGCCCGCGACCGTGGAGGCCGATGTGCCGCGCGAGGCGCCCGCCGCGGCCGAGGAGCCGGGCGGCAACGGCTTCAAGAACCGCCTGAACGCGGCCCTCACCTTCGACACGCTGGTCGAGGGTTCGGCCAACCGCATGGCACGCGCAGCCGCCATGCATGTGGCCGGCACGCCCGGACACCTTTACAACCCGCTCTTCATCTACGGCGGCGTCGGCCTGGGCAAGACCCACCTGATGCACGCAGTGGGCAACAAGCTGCTGGCCGACAAGCTCGACGCCAAAGTTCTCTACATCCATGCCGAGCAGTTCGTCTCGGATGTGGTCAAGGCCTACCAGCGCAAGACCTTCGACGAGTTCAAGGAACGCTACCACTCGCTCGATCTGCTCCTGATCGACGACGTGCAGTTCTTCGCCAACAAGGACCGTACGCAGGAGGAGTTCTTCAACGCCTTCGAAGCGCTGCTGGCCAAGAAAAGCCACATCGTCATGACCTCGGACACCTACCCGAAGGGCCTGACGGACATCCACGAGCGCCTGGTGTCGCGCTTCGATTCGGGGCTGACGGTGGCGATCGAGCCGCCCGAGCTCGAGATGCGCGTGGCCATCCTGATCAACAAGGCGACGGCCGAGGGCGCCGAGATGCCCGAGGAAGTCGCCTTCTTCGTCGCCAAGAACGTGCGCTCCAACGTGCGCGAGCTCGAGGGCGCGCTGCGCAAGATCCTGGCGTACTCGCGCTTCAACCAGAAGGAAATCTCGATCCAGCTGGCGCGCGAGGCGCTGCGCGACCTGCTGTCGATCCAGAACCGGCAGATCAGCGTCGAGAACATCCAGAAGACGGTGGCCGACTACTACAAGATCAAGGTCGCCGACATGTACAGCAAGAAGCGCCCGGCCAGCATCGCGCGGCCGCGGCAGATCGCGATGTACCTGGCCAAGGAGCTCACCCAGAAGAGCCTGCCGGAGATCGGCGAGCTGTTCGGCGGCCGTGACCACACCACGGTGCTGCACGCCGTGAGAAAGATCTCCGGCGAACGCCAGCAGCTGACCGAGCTGAACCAGCAGCTGCACGTGCTCGAGCAGACCCTCAAGGGCTGAGGGCTGACACGCGCACCGAAGACAATGCACCACCTACCCAGAGAGAAGAGCAGAGGTCATTCATGATTGTTCTGAAGGCAACCCAAGACAAGGTCCTGGCCGCGTTGCAGTCGGTCGCGGGCATCGTCGAGCGCCGGCACACGCTGCCGATCCTGGCCAACGTGCTGATCCGCAAGACGGGTGGGCAGATCCAGCTCACGACCAGCGACCTGGAGATCCAGATCCGAACCACCGCCGAACTCGGCGGCGACGAGGGCGCCTTCACCACCACCGTGGGTGCGCGCAAGCTCATCGACATCCTGCGCAGCATGCCGGCCGACCAGACCGTGAGCCTGGAGTCCAACGCCAGCAAGCTGGTGCTCAAGGGCGGCAAGAGCCGCTTCACGCTGCAGTCGCTGCCGGCCGAGGACTTCCCGCTGGTGCAGGAATCGGCCAACTTCGGCCCGGCCTTCAGCGTGCCGCAGAAGACGCTCAAGGCGCTGCTCTCGCAGGTGTCCTTCGCCATGGCGGTGCACGACATCCGCTACTACCTCAACGGCATCCTGTTCGTGGCCGAGGGCAAGCAGCTCTCGCTGGTGGCCACCGACGGCCACCGCCTGGCCTTCGCCTCGGCCACGCTCGACGTGGAAGTCCCGCGCCAGGAAGTGATCCTGCCGCGCAAGACGGTGCTGGAGATGCAGCGCCTGCTCTCCGACGCCGACGGCGCGATCGAAATGCAGTTCGCCAACAACCAGGCCAAGTTCAGCTTCGGCGGCATGGAGTTCGTCACCAAGCTGGTCGAGGGCAAGTTCCCGGACTACAACCGCGTGATCCCCAAGAACCACAAGAACAGCGTCACGCTGGGCCGCGCGCCGCTGCTGGCCAGCCTGCAGCGCACCGCCATCCTGACGAGCGAGAAGTTCAAGGGCGTGCGCTTGAACATCGAGCCGGGCACGCTGCGCATCGCGTCCAACAACGCCGAGCAGGAAGAGGCCGTGGACGAACTCGACATCGACTACGGCGGAGACGCGATCGAGATCGGCTTCAACGTGACCTACCTCATCGACGCCCTGGCCAACATGGGCCAGGACATGGTGAAGGTGGAGCTGCACGACTCGAACAGCTCCGCGCTGCTGACCATCCCCGAAGACGCGAACTTCAAGTACGTCGTGATGCCGATGCGCATCTGATCGCTATCGAAAAGATAGCGTCTCGCGCAGACACCCCGCGGGTTTCCGCGGGTTTTGTCTTTCAAGAGCAGAAGAAGAACAGGGAAACCGACCGAGGACGATTGCACACATGAGCGATACCAACCAGCCCCAAGAGCCCAAGACCGAACCGGTGTACGAGCCCGAGATCGACAACGCGATCCCGATCGAGGTGACCGGCGACGGCTATGGCGAGGGCTCGATCCAGATCCTCGAAGGCCTGGAAGCGGTGCGCAAGCGTCCCGGCATGTACATCGGCGACACCTCCGACGGCACCGGCCTGCACCACCTGGTGTTCGAGGTGGTCGACAACTCCATCGACGAGGCGCTGGCCGGCTACTGCGACGACATCGTCGTCACCATCCACACCGACAACTCCATCAGCGTGACCGACAACGGCCGCGGCATCCCGACCGGGGTCAAGATGGACGACAAGCACGAGCCCAAGCGCTCGGCGGCCGAGATCGCGCTGACCGAACTGCACGCCGGCGGCAAGTTCAACCAGAACAGCTACAAGGTCTCGGGCGGCCTGCACGGCGTGGGCGTCTCGTGCGTGAACGCGCTCTCGAAGATGCTGCGCCTGACCGTGCGCCGCGAGGGCAAGGTCCACGTGCTGGAGTTCAGCAAGGGCTTCGTGCAGAACCGCATCGTCGAGGTGGTCGACGGCGTGGAGGTCTCGCCCATGAAGGTCACCGGTGAGACCGAGAAGCGCGGCACCGAGGTGCACTTCCTGCCCGACACCGAGATCTTCAAGGAGAACAACGATTTCCACTACGAGATCCTCTCCAAGCGCCTGCGCGAGCTTTCGTTCCTGAACAACGGCGTGCGCATTCGCCTCATGGACGAGCGCACCGGCAAGGAAGACGACTTCTCCGGCGCTGGCGGCGTGAAGGGTTTCGTCGAGTTCATCAACAAGGGCAAGACCGTCCTGCATCCGACGCCCTTCTACGCCTCGGGCGAGAAGCCGGCCGACACCTACGGCGGCATTCCCGGCACGCACATCGGCGTCGAAGTGTCGATGCAGTGGAACAGCAGCTACAACGAGAGCGTGCTGTGCTTCACCAACAACATCCCGCAGCGCGACGGCGGCACCCACCTCACCGGCCTACGCGCCGCGATGACGCGCGTCATCAACAAGTACATCGAAGAGAACGAGCTGGCGAAGAAGGCCAAGGTCGAGGTCACCGGCGACGACATGCGTGAAGGCCTGACCTGCGTGCTGAGCGTGAAGGTGCCCGAGCCCAAGTTCTCCAGCCAGACCAAGGACAAGCTCGTCTCCAGCGAGGTGCGCGCGCCGGTCGAGGACATCGTCGGCCGCCTGCTGGGCGACTACCTGCAGGAGCGCCCTCAGGATGCGAAGATCATCGTCGGCAAGATCATCGAGGCGGCGCGCGCGAGCGAGGCGGCGCGCAAGGCGCGCGACATGACGCGGCGCAAGGGCGTGCTCGACGGCATGGGCCTGCCGGGGAAGCTCGCCGATTGCCAGGAGAAGGACCCGGCGCTGTGCGAGATCTACATCGTCGAGGGCGACTCGGCCGGCGGCAGCGCGAAGCAGGGGCGCGACCGCAAGTTCCAAGCGATCCTGCCGCTGCGCGGCAAGATCCTGAACGTCGAGAAGGCGCGCTACGAGAAGCTGCTGACCAGCAACGAGATCGTCACGCTCATCACCGCGCTGGGCACCGGCATCGGCAACGCGGGCGCCACGGGCGGCAACGGCGCGGACGACTTCAACGTCGCGAAGCTGCGCTACCACCGCATCATCATCATGACCGACGCCGACGTCGACGGCGCCCACATCCGCACGCTGCTGCTCACCTTCTTCTACCGCCAGATGCCGGAGCTGGTCGAGCGCGGCCACATCTACATCGCGCAGCCGCCGCTGTACAAGGTCAAGGTCGGCAAGGAAGAGCAGTACCTCAAGGACGGCCCGGCGCTCGACGCCTTCCTGCTGCGCGTGGCGCTCAAGGACGCCAGCGTGAGCACCGGCGGCGCCCATCCGCAAACGCTCACCGGCGAGACCCTCGACGAGCTGGCACGCAAGCACCAGCTGGCCGAGGCCGTGATCGCGCGCCTGGGCGTCTTCATGGACGCCGAGGCGCTGCGCGCCATTGCCGACGGCGTGTCGCTCGACCTCGACACCACCGCAGCGGCCGAAGCCTCGGCCGTGGCCCTGCAGGCCAAGCTGCGCGAACTGACCACCAACGGCGCGCCGGCCGAAGTCGCGAGCGAGTTCGACACGCGTTCGGACAAGCCCATCCTGCGCATCAGCCGGCGCCACCACGGCAACATCAAGTCCAGCGTCATCACGCAGGACTTCGTCCACGGCGCCGACTACGCCGCACTGGCCGAGGCGGCCCACACCTTCCGCGGCCTGCTGGGCGAAGGCGCCACCGCGCGGCGCGGCGAGGGCGACAAGGCCAAGGAAGAGAAGGTCAGCGACTTCCGCGGCGCCATGCTGTGGCTGCTCTCCGAAGCCGAGCGCACCACCGCCCGCCAGCGCTACAAGGGCCTGGGCGAGATGAATCCCGAGCAGCTGTGGGAAACGACCATGGACCCGACCGTGCGCCGCCTGCTGCGCGTGCAGATCGACGACGCCATCGAGGCCGACCGCGTGTTCACGATGCTGATGGGCGACGAGGTCGAGCCGCGCCGCGAGTTCATCGAGACCAATGCGCTGCGGGCGGCGAACATCGACGTGTGAGAAGCCCGAATCAACGGACGTTCACACGCGAGAAATAGCGTTCGTGGTCACCCGCGCTTACTACGCCGACTTAGTCCAAGACTTTCTGGTCCGCTCACCGGATGCGATTCTTGGAGCACTGACCCGGCGTAGTGGTTTCGCTGTTGAGGAGCAACAGCGGCATGCATGGATCGAGCAAATTCGATTGCTTCAGGATGCGCTCCCGTCGTTCAGCGGGCGGGGAAAGATTTACTTCGAGTACGCGGTTCCTCGCCTCGGCAAGCGCATCGACGTTGTCCTCGTGCTGGACCACGTCATCTTTGTCGTGGAGTTCAAAGTCGGCGAATCTGCATTCCTCGCCCACGCGAGAGACCAGGTTCTGGACTACGCAGTCGACCTAAAGAATTTTCACGAAACGACGCATCACAAAGCTGTTGCTCCGGTTCTCATTGCTACGCGAGCGAAACGCGGGAGCACGCTCATTGCGGCGACATCCCAGAACGATGGGGTGCTGCTTCCCATCAACACGTCGATGGATCAATTCTTGGACGTGCTGAAGCAGGTCCTGTTGTTTTGCGACGGCCCATCGATCGACGTTGGCGCGTGGGAGGCCGGTGGCTACTACCCAACCCCGACCATCATTGAGGCAGCACTTGCCTTGTATGGCGGCCACGCGGTTTCCGAGATTTCGCGCAGCGACGCCACTGCGCGCAACCTCAGCAAAACGGCCGCGGCCATTTCTCGAGTTGCCGCCGAATCGAAAACTTATTCGCGCAAATCAATTTGCTTTGTCACTGGTGTCCCCGGCGCGGGTAAGACACTTGTGGGTTTAAAAGTTGCAGCGCAGCACACCAGTAAAGATGATGATCTCCACTCTGTTTTCCTTTCGGGAAATGGGCCACTGGTCGCCATCCTTCAAGAGGCGTTGGCTCGGGACAGGGTTCGGGAGGCAAAGAGCACTTCCGCCAAGATCACTAAGAGCAAGGCAATAAGTGAAGTCAAGGCACTCATTCAGAATGTTCATCATTTTCGTGACGAATGCTTGATAGACATTAACAAGGCCCCGATTGAGCACATTGCGATCTTTGATGAAGCGCAGCGAGCCTGGGACCTTGCGCAAACAAGATCCTTCATGGAGCGCAAGAAGCAACGGCCAGACTTCAATCAGTCTGAGCCCGAATTCCTTGTCTCTTGCATGGATCGGCACAGCGACTGGGCAGTCGTGGTAGCGCTCGTTGGCGGTGGCCAGGAAATCAATACGGGCGAGGCAGGCATCAGTGAATGGATACGCGCACTTCGTCGCTCCTTTCCAGATTGGCAAATTCACATATCGCCTCGCTTGCAAGACGCAGAGTACGGCGCGGGCACTGTTTTGGAAGAATTGAAGGGGCACGAACAACTCGTCCTCGACGACGATTTGCATCTCCGTGTTTCTCTACGGTCCTTTCGATCTGAGCACGTCTCTGCATTGGTGAAGCAGGTACTGGATCAACAACAAGAAATGGCGCGCGCAACGCTGGAGAAACTTCGTAAACGCTACCCGATCGTCATCACACGCGACGTCGCTAAAGCTAAGGCCTGGCTCAAGGACCAGGCGAGAGGCACTGAACGCTACGGCATTGTCGTGTCATCGCAAGCTGACCGCTTGCGACCGCATGCCATCAATGTCAGATCGCCCATGGACCCAATCCATTGGTTTCTCGACGGCAAAGATGATGTGCGGTCCTCCTACTACCTTGAAGACGTGGCCACTGAGTTCCACGTGCAAGGCTTGGAGTTGGACTGGGCCTGCGTGGTCTGGGATGCCGATTTCAGGTTCATGGACAACGGGTGGCGGCACTTCTCTTTTGTGGGCTCGAAGTGGAACCAGATTCACAAGGCCGAGCGCCAGATGTACCTAAAGAACGCATATCGCGTTCTGCTCACTAGGGCTCGCCAGGGAATGGTCATCGTCGTACCTGAAGGCGATGCGGCGGATCGAACCCGCTTACCGGCTTTCTACGATCCAACGTTTGAGTATTTGAAAGGCATCGGCTTTCAGGCGCTTTGAGAACTTCAAGTCAAAGCAAACATCCGATGCGCATACATCGCGTTCGCCCGCGTCGTCTCGCGAAAGCTGTCACTGGGGCGTTCACAGTCGCCCGGCCCCACGTAGTAAACGGTCCAGTCACCGTAGTACATGCCGCCAAAAGTCAGCATGTCGCCCTCCAAATCCATGTCGAAGTGCACTTCCTCGATGCCAAAATATTCGATGGCATCGCAAGGGTCTTCAAACTCGATTTTGATGTGGGCCGCGTAGGTCGTGTGGCACCACTTGAGCGGGCCAATGGTGGGACCGTTGAACCCCCAATCGTCCATCTGTTGATTCGGTCGGTGCCGACCGTGGAATAGGCCGAGGTAGAGCCCCGGTTTGCGCGGTTTGCCGCCGTAGCTCGGGACAGTTTCGGCGGCGGCGGTGGCGATCTCAGGTGAATGCATGGCTCTTCCTTGGTGAATAAAGCGCCAAGCGTATGAAGCGGCGATGCGCTTGTGACCCAGGGCATTGCCTGGGGTGACCGCGCTGCAGTACCTGGGCAAGATCAGGCGGCCGCGAATGGGCTACGGACAGCGCAACCGAAACTGCCGATCCAGCGCCACGCATTTCGCCGACGCGTCCAAACTGGGGTTCTGCGCCATGCGCCGTTCGTACTCGTGCCCCGCGCCGCGACGGCGCTGTTATTGCGCACCGCCGCCTCGCGCTCGGCGGCGCTCATGCAACCAAGGGTCGCGCGGGTCGGGGGTCATGGGACAGGGAGTGTCGTCCATGCCGCGGCATTCAAAGAAAATCGGGCGCCAACGCCCATCCGGCATGCGCGGACAGCTATCAAAACAATAGCGATGGATGCCGCCGGCCGGAAGGATGCGGCCGCGCCGCGCAGCCTCCGGGTGCTTGAGCAATGTGCGGTGCGCTTCGCACAATCGCGCCATGTGCCCGCTCGCCCTCCGCCTGATCGCTGCCCTGGCGCTGGGCACGGTCGCGGGCTGGGCCAGCGCCCAACCCTGCCTTGTCCTCGCCGTCCCCAGCGGCGACACGCTCTCGGTGCGCTGCGGCGCGTCGGGCGCGCCCGCCACCCCGGTGCGCGTCGCAGGCATCGAGGCGCCGGCGCGCGATCAGGCCTACGGCGAGACGGCGCGGCAGTCGCTCAGCGCGCTGTGCCTCATGCAGCCCGTCACGGTGACGCCGAAGCTGGCGCTGCGGCCGGTCGGCGGGACGGTGGCCGACCTGAGCTGCCGCAACCAGGATGCCGGCCGGCACCAGGTCCGCACCGGCATGGCCTGGGCCGACGACCGGGGCGCCCGTGGGCACGGCCAGCCCGATGTGCCTCTGCTGCACAAGGCAGCGAAGGCCCAGCGGCGGGGGCTGTGGGCCGACCGGCTGCCGGTGGCGCCCTGGGAATGGCGCCGGGCGCACGGCCGCTGAGGCGCCGACCATAGACGCGCGTGGGCGCCGGCGTTCTGCTGAAGCGTCGATGTCAGACCAAACCGATCGATTGTTTCCATCCCGTGAACGCACTGGCTCGAAAGTATGCGGGTTTTTACCTATATCTCGGCGCACAATTCAATCCAACAGAGCAGCAGCCGACAACAACCACCCCAAGGTTCGACGGTTGCTCTGGGTGAGCCAGGCCCGCTGCGGTGGCCGCCCCAGCCGAAGACGATTCGGCCAGGACGGCGCCCCCCGATACCGGTTCGAAATTCATCCACTGACTTCGAAGGAAATTGTCATGAAGACCTCCCAAATCCTCGGCGCGATCGTTCTCTCGGTGCTCGGCGTCGCCAGCGCCTCGGCCGAAACCTACCAGGGCGTGCAGACCGTGAACTCGGTGCGCACCCGCGCCGAAGTGGCGGCCGAAGGCGCGCAGATCGCACGTGCCGGCAACGTGTACGGCGACGTGGCGCAAGCCGGTGTGACGCCGGCCCGCACCTCGGCGCTGGCCCGTGCCGACCTGCGCAACGAAGCGGTCGCCACCGCCCGCGCCGGCAACATCTATGGCGATGGCGCACAGCAAGGCGTGCTGGCCCTGGCCGGCCAGCGCGATCGCGCCGAAGTGCGTGCCGAAGCCCGCGCTGCCGCACGCTCGCCGGTCCTGTTCTGATCGATCGCTCGACGCGCCACGGCCCCGTCCGTGGACCCGCGATGCGCTGAGCCCGTCGCTCCCGGTGACGGGCTTTTTCTTTGCCGGACGATCAGTCGGAAACGGAAAGTGCAATCGGCCGCCAGCGCCCGACAGCCGGGCGCTGGCGCCAAACTCGTCACATTCGTGACGATCTGCGGGAGACTGCTTGCGCAGTCCCGCGCACCGGCCGCGAATCAGCGCAGCGGCAGCCTGTTGGCGAACGTGGAAATCGTCTGCGCCAGCCGCGCAACGCCGCCGGTGCCGCTGGCCGCGCGCCCGACCAGTGCGCCACCGGCCGCTGCCTTGGCCAGCTTGCCGATCACGGAGCGGCTGCGGCCCGCCGAGAGCAGCAGCAGCACGCCGACGCCCAGCACGATGGCGTGTTCGCCGGGAAAGTCGGGGCGCTTGGCGTCGGCCTCCTTCAAGGCCTGCAGCCAGGGCTTGCGGGGAACGGCGGCGGACACGCTGGGGTCGGCCAGGTCGACGGGGTCTTGCGAGGGGGTCATGGGCATCTCTTCGTCTTCGTGAAGGTCGCGGGGGCTGCGGGCTCGATGGGCCGGCGCCGACTGCGGATGCGTCGATTCTTCCGCAAGCCGGCGGTGGTCCGCGAAGCGCCGGGCCGCATGCCGCCGTAGTCCGCCGCGCCGGCCGGCGCGACGTCAGGCGCGCGGCAGCGAGAGTTCGACCCAGGCTGGCGCGTGGTCGCTGGCGCCGGGCTGGCCACGCACCTCGCGGTCCACGCCGGCGGCGCGCAGCGCGGGCCGCAGGTCGGGGCTGAGCAGCAGGTGGTCGATGCGCAGGCCGGCATTGCGCGGCCAGCGCTGGCGCCAGTAGTCCCAGAAGGTGTAGATGCGCGCGTCGGGATGCAGGGCGCGGATGGCGTCGGTCCAGCCCTGGGCGAGCAGGCGCTGCCAGGCGGTGCGGCTCTCGGGTTGCAGCAGGGCGTCGTCCTGCCACGAGGCGGGGTTGTAGATGTCCAGGTCGGTGGGCACGACATTGAAGTCGCCGGCCAGCACGGTGGGCAGCCCGCCCGCCAGCAGGCGCTTCGCATGCGCGTTGAAGCGCTCGAACCAGGCGAGCTTGTAGTCGAACTTCGGCCCCGGCCGGGGGTTGCCGTTGGGCAGGTAGAGGCAGCCGATGGTCACGCCGTCGACCACCGCCTCGAGGTAGCGGGCCTGGGTGTCGCCGGGCAGCGGGTCGGGCAGGCCGCGCCCGGTCTCGAGCGGCACCTGGCCACGCGCCAGGATGGCGACGCCGTTCCAGCTGGGCTGGCCGTGGAAGAGGGCGCCGTAGCCCGCTTCGGCAAAGGCGGCGGCAGGAAAACGCGCGTCGGGCGATTTGAGTTCCTGCAGGCAAGCGACATCGGGCTGGGCCGCGTCCAGCCACTCGAGCACCCGTGGCAGGCGACCGTTCACGCCATTGACATTGAAGGTGGCGATCTTCATAGCCCCGATGCTCGCGCAAGCGCGCTCGCCGCGCTGTCGGCGGGCACGCTGGGGCCGCGATGCACCGCCGCCGTGCCCCGCCGAGGACGCGCCGTGCCCCATCGGATCGCCCCAGCGAAATCGTCAACTTCTTGTGACAAACAGGTCGAAACGCCCACCGGGTGGGCGCGGGTAGCTATCAAAAAAAGAGCATTCGCGTAAACGATAGGCCGCGCCCGACTCTTGCTAAACAGAATCGGCGGCGGCGCATTCGTGCCCCGCCTTCCGACCCGAGGATGTCCGTTCCATGCCGCTGTTCCGCCTTTCCTGCCCCGCCGCCGCCCTGGTGCTGGGCGCCGCCGCCCTGGCCCTCTCTTCCGCCGCGCACGCGCTGGTGACGAACCCGCCGATCCAGATGGCACCGCAGGGTGTGGAGTTCATGTGCGGCGGCAAGAACAAGGACGAGGTCGCCTTCATGGAGATGGTGGCGCCGCGCTGGGCCGCCACCTTCGAGTTCGCCGTCTCGCGCGGGCCACGCGGGCAGTTCCCGGAGTCGGTCGAGGTGAAGGTGATCGACAAGTACACCGGCGCCGAGGTGATGCAGGCCGCCTCCAGCGGCCCCTTCATGCTCGCGCGGCTGGAGCCCGGCACCTACGACGTGCAGGCCACGCTGGGCAACCTCACGCTCACGCAGACGGTGAACGTGGCGCTGGGCGTGCCGGGGCGTGCGCTCTTCCTGTGGCCGTCGAACTTCGACATGGCGGCCGCCACGATGCCGCGCCAGGCGCTCGCGCAGGGCAAGTAGGCGCCGCGGGCGCCTGAGGAGCGCCCGCCGGGGCTCCTCGACCTTAAGCAAGTCCTAAGGCACGCGGGCCACAGTCGGTCCCGTGGTCGCCGCCCTGTTCGTTCATCGCCCCGGCCACCCGAACCCGAACGAAAGGAATCCATCATGGCTCGCAAGCTCCCCTCTGCACGCCCTGCCGTGGGCACCCTGCTGCTGTGCGCCGGCGCGCTCTTCGGCGCCCTCTGCGCCGGCACCGCGGCCCAGGCCGCCACCTACAACCCGCCGATCCAGATGACCAAGGCCGGCGTGGAGTACATGAGCGGCGGCATCGGCGAGGCAGAAGCCAAGCTCATGGAAACGGTCGAACCTCGCTGGCCGGCGAGCTTCGAGTTCGCGGTCAAGGACCACCAGAAGGCCGACTTCGCCGCCGACGTGCACGTGACGGTCCGCAATGCCGAGACCGGCACCGTGGTGCTGGACCGCGTGGACGCGCACGGCCCCTTCATGGTGGCGCGGCTCGACAAGGGCCACTACCAGGTCGACGCCACGCTGGCCGGCCAGACGCTGCAGCAGCAGATCACCGTGAACGGCACGGGGCCGGCCAAGGCGATGTTCCTGTTCCCGGCCGGCACCGACATGGCCAGCAACGGCGCGGCGCCTGCGGCGCACTGAGCGCGCCGGCTGAACACAGGCCCGCCCCGAGCGCCCGACGATGCTGCCGCGACGCCCGGGCGGGCCGGGCTCGTCCAGCCCACCTGGCCACCTGCGCGCGGTGACGCGCAGCATCGACGCACCGGCGGCCGCCGACCCGCCACCGCGCGGGCTCTCGGCCCACATCCTGCCGACGTCGGCCACCATGATCGGCGTGTGCATGACGGTGCTGTCGATCGGCCACCTGCGCCAGGGCGGCCATTCGCGCGTGGTGCTCGACAAGCTGCTGGCGTTCGATGCGCTGATGTTCCTCACCAGCGCCGTGCTGTCCTTCATGTCGATGCGCAGCCGGCGTGCGGGCCGGCCGCAGCGCTACGAGGGCCTGGCCGAGAGCGTGTTCCTGCTCGGGCTCGGCGTGCTGGCACTGGGCGCAGTGGTGCTGGCCTTCGCGATCGAGTGAGCCGGGCGGTCGGCGGGCCGTCGGCAGGACTTCTCGTTTTCCATCTTTTCTCCGACATCGCGCTGTGGCAGTCGGCCTGAGAACGCTTCAAGCCAAATCCGGCCGCAGCGCCCGCCAGACGGGCGCAAGGTGCTCCTCATTTCATAGCAATATCGCGCGCCGCCAAGCGAGCAGCCGTCGTCCCTGCGCCATGCAGCCCAAGCGCAATCGTCGTATGCTGCGCTGCAGCAAACCGCACGCCCATGCCCCTCGCCCCCTTGACCCTCCTGACCACGTTGCTGCACGTGTTCATCGGGCTGCGCCTCGTGCCGGCGCTGGCGGGCGTGACCACGGGCTGGCCGCTCGTCGTGGTGCTGCTCGCGGTGTCGGCGCTCACCATGCCGCTGCCGTTCCTGCGCCGCCGCGGACCGAAGCAGGGCTGGCCCGCCGCACTGCAGTGGCTGGGCCTGCTGTCGATGGGCTGGTTCTCCTCGCTGCTGTTGCTGACGCTGGCGCGCGATGCCGGGCTGCTGCTGGTGTGGGGCGGCAGCCGGGCCCTCGGCGCGGCGCCCGACTGGACGCGCTGGCAGGGGCTGAGCGCGCTGGGCGTGGTGGCGCTGGCCACGGGCGTGTCGGCCGTCGGCTTCTTCAACGCGCGCCGCACGGCGGCCGTGCGGCGGGTCGAGGTGCCGATCGAGGGCCTGCCCTCGCAGCTGCGCGGCTTCACCATCGCGCAGCTGAGCGACATCCACGTCGGGCCGACGATCCGGCAGCGCTACATCCAGCGCATCGTCGACACGGTCAACGGCCTGGGCGCCGACATGGTGGCCATCACCGGCGACCTGGTCGACGGCACGGTGCCCGAACTGCGCGAGCACATCGCGCCGCTGGCCCAGCTGCGCGCGCGGCACGGCACCTTCGTCGTCACCGGCAACCACGAGTATTACGCCGGCGCCCATGCCTGGATCGACGAGCTGCGGCGCCTGGGCCTGCGTGTGCTGCTCAACGAGCACGTGGTGCTGCAGACGCGCAACGTGCATGGCGCGCAGACCGACGAGGAGATCCTTGAGAGCGCGCTGGTGGTGGCCGGCGTGACCGACTACACCGCCGGCCATTTCGACGCCGCGCACGCCAGCGACCCGCAGCGCGCGGTGCGCGACGCGCCGCCGCTGGTGCACACGCGGGTGCTGCTCGCGCACCAGCCGCGCAGCGCACCGGCCGCGGCCGAGGCGGGCTTCCAGCTGCAGCTGTCGGGCCACACGCACGGCGGGCAGTTCTTCCCCTGGAACCTCTTCGTGCCGCTGCAGCAGCCCTTCACGGCCGGCCTGCACCGGCTGCAACAGATGTGGATCTACGTGAGCCGCGGCACCGGCTACTGGGGACCGCCCAAGCGTTTCGGCGCGCCGTCCGAGATCGCGCTTATCACATTGACGCTGCCACGTC
>JAFEEH010000259.1 GCA_018241185.1 Pseudomonadota bacterium
GACGGGATCAAGGACAGCGACGGCGGGGGAGGGGGCTGGCGCGTCAGCCGCGGCCGGGGCAGGACACGCGAGATCGCCGAGCGGTACGGCATCGGGCACGTGAGCACCGACCTGGCCGACAGCCTGGCGCTGCCCGAGGTCGACGCCGTCATCCTGTGCACGCCGACGCAGATGCACGCGGCCCAGACCAAGGCCTGCCTGGAAGCCGGCAAACACGTGCAGGTCGAGATCCCGCTGTGCGACGTGCTCAAGGAAGGCGAGGAGCTGCTGGCGCTGCAGAAGAAGACCGGCAAGGTCGCGATGGTCGGCCACACCCGCCGCTTCAACCCCAGCCACCAGTACGTGCACAAGAAGATCGCAGCTGGAGAATTCAACATCCAGCAGATGGACGTGCAGACCTACTTCTTCCGCCGCACGAACATGAACGCGCTCGGCCAGCCGCGCAGCTGGACCGACCACCTGCTGTGGCACCACGCCGCCCACACGGTGGACCTGTTCGCCTACCAGGCTGGCAGCCCGATCGTGAAGGCCAACGCCATCCAGGGACCGATCCACAAGGACCTGGGCATCGCCATGGACATGAGCATCCAGCTGCAGGCCGCCAACGGCGCCATCTGCACGCTGAGCCTCTCGTTCAACAACGACGGGCCGCTGGGCACCTTCTTCCGCTACATCGGCGACACCGCGACCTACATCGCGCGCTACGACGACCTGGTGCAGACGCACAGCAAGGGCCCCGAGACGCCGGTGGACGTGAGCAAAGTGGACGTGTCGATGAACGGCATCGAACTGCAGGACCGCGAGTTCTTCGCGGCCATCAAGGAAGGCCGCGAGCCCAACAGCAGCATCGCGCAGGTGCTGCCCTGCTACCAGGTGCTGCACCAGCTCGAGCAGCAGCTGAACGCCTGATCCTGTGCCCAGCGCCGCATCGCTTGATCCGGCGCGAATAACCCGGGTAAAATTCGGGCAGGTGCTGAGGGGCGCCTACCCGCTCAAGAGGCACTCACCCTCCCGACCTTTCTTCCGTGGACAGACTGCGGTCTTCGTTCGAGCCCCATGCGGGACCGGCTCGCCGACGAACACCTGGAGTGCTGCCATGTTCCCCATTCTTTCCGCCCAGGCGCGCCGAGCGCTTGCGCGCCAGTACAAGCAGGCCTTTCCGTGCATGGGCATCTACGCGGTGCGCTGCGACGCGGCAGGCCTGCTCCGCCTGGGCAGCAGCCGCCATGCAGACGGCACGCTCAACCGCCTGCGCTTCGAGCTCGTGCGCGGCGCCCACCGCGACCGGGCCTTGCAGCAGGCATGGCGCACGCACGGCGCGGAGGCCTTCCGCTTCGAGGTGATCGATCGCGTGAAGGAGCGGGACGATCCTGCCTTCGACTACGACGCCGAGCTGGCCTCGTTACTGGCACTGTTGCAGGCGGAATTGCTGCCCGCCACCGTCCCTGCGCCTTCGCAGGAAGGAAGTCCCGCATGAGCCGCCCGACCGACCCGCAGGCCTTGCACCTGGGCCTCGCGCTGGCCCGCAGCCATGCGCGCCAGCAGCAGCGGCTGGACGAGCACCTGGGCATGTGGCACGGCATCGGCCAGGCGGACTTCCTGCTGCTGGACGCGTTGTCACGATTTCCGCACGGCCGTCTCTCCACCTTGGCCTTGGCGAAGCAGCTTCACTGTCCGCCCTCGGCGCTCGTGCGCCAGCTGCTGCCACTGGAAAAGACCGGGCTGCTCGCCCGCGAGACCGGCGCCGTGCAGGGGCGGGCCGCTGGCCGGCAGCTGCATGCCGAAGCCTCGCAGACGGTCGGCGCGGTCTGTGGCAAGGCGTGGAGCGCGCTGCGCCTCGACGGCGACGCCTTCGACACCCTGCTGTCTCAGCTCGACGCCGTAGCGGCCGACACGGGCCACGCGACACCGGCGGTCCACGCGCGATGAGCGGCCCCGCACCCGCGGAAGAACTCAAGGTGCGCGCCCGCGTGCGGCTCAACCGCGCCCGCCGCGAGGGCCAAGCCGACACGCGCTCGCTGGGCGATCACCTGCAGGCGGTGGCACGCGAGCTCGGCTTCCTGCATTGGGATCACGCCCGTCGCGTGCTGGGCGGAATCGCCGCGGCGGACGAGGACATGGGCGACTTCTGGCATGTGCCCCGCACGGGGCTGCTGCTGCATGCATGGTTCGCCCGCCACGACGATGCGCGGCAGGTCTTCGCTTCGCGCCGCGGCGGCTTCCTGCTGCCGTACCGGCGCCAGTGCTTCATCGTGGACGCACCCTTCATCGAGGCGATGGGACTCGACGTGGCCGATGTGGCCTGGCAGGCCATCGACCGCGACCTGGTGGCCGGCTACGGCACGCCTTCCTGGCGGCACCTGGCCTGGCAGAGAGTCCGCGCACCGTTGCCGACCTTCCAACCCCGACTAAGCTCTGCCCATGCACACACGACGAATCGCGAACCTTGAGGTCTCGGCCATCGGGCTGGGCTGCATGAACCTGAGCCATGCCTACGGCACCCCGCCCTCGCCCGAGCAGGGCGAGCGCGTGCTGCTGGCCGCGCTGGACGCCGGCGTCACCCTGTTCGACACGGCGGCGCTCTACGGCTTCGGCGCCAACGAGGAACTGGTGGGCCGCGTGCTCGCGCCGCACCGCCAGAAGATCACCCTGTGCAGCAAGGGCGGCATGGCCGGCGTCAAGGGCGAGGACGGCGTGACGCGCCGCGTGATCGACGGCCGCCCCGCCACCTTGCGGCGCAACTGCGAGGACAGCCTGCGCCGCCTGCGCACCGACGTCATCGACCTCTACTACCTCCACCGCTGGGACAAGCAGGTGCCGATCGAGGACTCGGTGGGCGAGCTGTCGCGACTGGTCTAGTCCGGCAAGGTGCGCGCCATCGGCCTGTCGGAGGTCTCGGCCGCCACGCTGCGCAAGGCGCATGCGGTGCATCCCATCGCCGCAGTGCAGACCGAGTACTCGCTGTGGACGCGCAACCCCGAGATCGCGGTGCTGGCCGCATGCCGCGAGCTCGGCGCCGCATTCGTCGCTTTCAGTCCGCTGGCCCGCGCGTTTCTCACCGGCCGCCTCACCGACGTGAGCGGCCTCGACGCGAAGGACATCCGTCGCCCGATGCCGCGCTTCTCCGCCGAGCACTACCCACGCAACCTGGCCCTGCTACCCGCCTTCGAGGCCCTGGCCCGGGAGGCCGGCTGCACGCCCGCGCAGCTGGCGCTGGCCTGGCTGCTGGCACAGGGCGAGGACATCGTGCCCATCCCCGGCACCACCAGCCTCGAACACCTGCACGAGGACCTGGCCGCTGCCGACCTGAAGCTGCCTGCCGACGCGATCGCCCGCGCCGGTGAACTGATCAACCAGCGCACCGTGAGCGGCCCGCGCTACCCGGCACAGGCCACGCAGGAAGTCGACACCGAGGAGTTCGCCGCCGGCTGATCCGTCGCCCTCAAGAAAAATGCCTGCGGGCGTGAGCCGGCAGGCATCGGAGGCTTCGGATGCAGCGCACGGGCGCTGCGCGACGGGCCCTTATTTGGCGTGGTGCAGGCGCGACTCGGGCACCGTCTTCAGCTCGCCCGGCAGGGTGCTGATGTAGCTGGCCAGCTCCTTCAGCTCGGCGTTGCTGAAGGGCTTGACCTGCGTGCTCATGACGGCGTTGGAGCGGCCGACCATCGGATGGCTGCCCGCCTTGTAGGCCTTGAGCGCGACGAAGAGGTAGTCGGCGTACTGGCCGGCCAGCTTGGGCACGGTGCCGTCGTTGGGGGTGTTGAAGTTGGCGCCGTGGCACTTGGTGCAGTTGTTGTCGGCGTTGCGGGCGATGAGCGCCTGCACCTTCTCGCTCGGCTGCTTGGCCACGGCGGCCGGCGGTGCGTCGCCCTCGGCCAGGCCCAGCGTGCTGTAGTAGGCCGCGAGGTCGGCGATGTCCTGTTCGGTCAGCGTGTCGGCGATGGCACGCATGGTGGGATGCTTGCGGTCGCCGCCCTTGTATGCCGTGAGCGCGGCGGTGATGTACGAGGCGCTCTGGCCCGCGATCTTGGGCACCTTGTGGATCTCGGGGAAGCTGGCCTGGTAGCCCACGATGCCGTGGCAGCCCACGCACATGGCAACTTTCTTGCCGCCGTTCTCGGCGTTCGGCGTCACCTTCTGGGCCTGAACGGAAGCCGTCACGGAAGCGACAGCGAGGGCAAACATCGTGGTCAACAGCTTGTTCATTTTGCGCGCACAATTCGTGGCAGATCGGGTCTCCGCACCAACGTTCGATTATATGGGTCGCGTTCCGGGCGGCCCTTCATGGCGTCATCCCGTTGGCGACTCCGCCGCCTCCGGGTGTGTCTTTTGTTCCACCCCCGCGCGCCTCTCACATGAAATTCAAGGGTTCCGACAACTACGTCGCCACGCAGGATCTGATGCTGGCGGTGAACGCCTCCATCACCCTCAAGCGCCCGCTCCTGGTCAAGGGCGAGCCCGGCACCGGCAAGACCATGCTGGCCGAGGAAGTCTCGTCCGCCCTGGGGCTGCCGCTGCTGCAGTGGCACATCAAGTCGACCACCAAGGCGCAGCAGGGCCTGTACGAATACGACGCGGTGAGCCGCCTGCGCGATTCGCAGCTGGGCGATGAACGCGTCAAGGACATCCACAACTACATCGTCAAGGGCGTGCTGTGGCAGGCCTTTACCGCCGACGAGCCGGTGGCGCTGCTGATCGACGAGATCGACAAGGCCGACATCGAATTCCCGAACGACCTGCTGCGCGAACTCGACCGCATGGAGTTCTACTGCTACGAGACGCGCGAACTGATCAAGGCCAAGCACCGCCCGGTGGTGTTCATCACCTCCAACAACGAGAAGGAGCTGCCCGACGCCTTCCTGCGCCGCTGCTTCTTCCACTACATCAAGTTCCCGGATGCACAGACGATGAAGAGCATCGTGGATGTGCACTTCCCCGGCCTGAAGCAGGAACTGCTCACGGCCGCGATGAAGACCTTCTACGACGTGCGCAACCTGCCCGGCCTGAAGAAGAAGCCGTCCACCAGCGAACTGCTCGACTGGCTCAAGCTGCTGGTGGCCGAGGACATCCCTCTCGAAGCGCTGCAGAGCAAGGACGACAAGGTCGCCGTGCCGCCGCTCGTGGGCGCGCTGCTCAAGAACGAACAGGACGTGACCCTGTTCGAGAAGCTGGTCTTCATGCAGCGCAACAACCGCTGAGGGCGACGTGAGCAAGGACGACGCCGGCCAACATGGCAGCGGGCAGCTCCTGCTGCTTGGGGTCGCGCAGGCAGCCGGTTTCCTGGTCGGTGCGCTGCTGGGGCGATGGATCGGCCTGGCGCTCGGCTGGGACGCCCTGGCGCCGGAGGGCTACACCGGCCGCGCCATGGGTGGCATTGCCCTCGTCGGGCTCGGTGGCGGCGGCGGCGTGCAACTGGCGCGCCGCTGGTACCGCCGCAAATACGGCGACCCGCGCGTCTGAGCGCGTCACGCCTCGCGTACCCATGTCCTTTGTCGAACCCGTTACCCTGTCGGAGCGCGGCGTGCGCCTCGTGCCCCTGTCGCTCGACCACGAAGCCGGCCTGGCCGCTGCCGCGGCCGACGGCGAGCTGTGGAAGCTGCGCGTCACCTCGGTGCCCGAACCCGACCAGACGCGTGCGTACATCGAGACCGCGTTGAAGATGCGCGACGAAGGCCATCGCTTCGCCTTCGCCGTCACCGACGAGGCGACGGGCGAGGTGCTGGGCACCACCAGCTACCACGACATCCTGCCCGCCGTGAAGCGCGTGGAGATCGGCTACACCTGGTACGCCAGGCGTTGCCAGCGCACCCACGTCAACACCACCTGCAAGCTGCTGATGCTGCAGCATGCCTTCGACACCCTCGGCTGCCACGTCGTGGGCTGGCGCACCGACAACTTCAACTTCGCCTCGCAGGCCGCCATCGAGCGCCTGGGCGCGAAGAAGGACGGCGTCATCCGCGGCCACGCGCTGCGCCACGACGGCACCATCCGCGACACCGTGATGTACAGCCTGCGCTCGGGCGAGTGGCCCGAAGTGAAGGCGCAACTGCTCTACCTGCTCGACAAGCCACGCGGATGAGTTCCGCGCGGCAAGGAGGCTTCTTCCCATGCTGATCGACTTCTTCTACACCCTGCGCTCGGCCAAGCTGCCGGTGTCGGTCAAGGAATACCTGATGCTGCTGGAGGCCCTGCAGGCCGACGTGGTGGGGCCCAACTCCGAGGACGCCTTCGGGCTGGACGACTTCTACTACCTGAGCCGCACCGCGCTGGTGAAGGACGAGAAGCACTACGACAAGTTCGACCGCGCCTTCTCCGCCTACTTCAAGGGCGTGGACATGCTCACCGACTTCACCAAGGAAGTGCCGCTCGACTGGCTGCGCAAGACGCTGGAGCGCGAATTCACGGCCGAGGAAAAAGCCAAGATCGAGAAGATGGGCTGGGACGAGCTCATGGAGACGCTGAAGAAGCGCTTCGAGGAGCAGAAGGAGCGCCACGAGGGCGGCAACAAGTGGATCGGCACCGGCGGCACCTCGCCCTTCGGCCACGGCGGCTACAACCCGCAGGGCATCCGCATCGGCGGCGCGGGCAAGAACAAGAGCGCAGTGAAAGTGTGGGAGCAGCGCGCCTACAAGGACTACGACGACAGCCAGGAACTGGGCACGCGCAACATCAAGATGGCGCTGCGGCGGCTGCGCAAGTTCGCGCGCGAAGGCCACGAGGACGAGCTGGACCTGGACGCGACCATCGAACGCACCGCCGCCAACGCCGGTTACCTCGACATCAAGATGCGGCCCGAGCGGCACAACAACGTCAAGGTGCTGCTCCTGATGGACGTGGGCGGCACGATGGACGAGCACGTACACCGCGTGGAAGAGCTTTTCTCGGCCGTGAAGACCGAGTTCAAGCACCTGGAGTTCTATTACTTCCACAACTGCGTCTACGACTTCATGTGGAAGAACAACCGGCGCCGCTTCTCCGAGAAATTCGCGACCTGGGACATCATCCGCAAGTACAACAAGGACTACAAGCTCATCTTCGTCGGCGACGCGACCATGAGCCCCTACGAGATCCTGCAGCCCGGCGGCAGCGTCGAATACAACAACGAGGAGCCGGGCGCCGAATGGCTGCAGCGCCTCACGCACGCCTTCCCGAAGTTCGCGTGGGTCAATCCCGAGCCGCAGGGCGTGTGGCAGTACCGGCAGAGCATCGCCGTGATGCAGCAGCTGATGTCGCACCGCATGTTCCCGCTCACCCTCAAGGGGCTGGAAGACGCCATGCGCCTGTTGTCCAAATGACACGGGAAATTTGCAAATAGTCAGTGTTGGTCAGGTTTTTCTGGTGACATTCATGTAACACTGAAGTCCTCATTGTTTCCGATGTGTTGCTGTGACTGCCCTCGCCGCACTGGCCCCCGAAAGCACGGCGCCTACGCCCTTGCGGGCCGATCCGGATGTCATCCGGATCCGTGGGCAGGAACTGCCGCTGGACGGCCTGGTCACCCCTGAATTTCTCGATCCCGCCTGGCAACTGGCCATGCACGAACGGCTGGTTCAGGCCAGCCCCTTCCCGCACCTCGTGCTCGACGACCTGTTCGACGCCCGGTTGCTGGCACTGGTGCGCGAGGAGTTCGACCACCCGTGCGTGCGCTGGCGCCACTTCAAGTCCGGCTACGAGACCTACCACCGCAGCGACACCCACTCGCCGCTGGGGCCTGCGACGCAGCTGTATTTCTCCGTGGTGCACTCCAGCTGGTTCACCCAGGCGCTGTCGCGCCTCACCGGCGTCGAGCACCTGGTGCTCGACCCGCACCAGTGGGGCGGCGGGCTGCACGAGAGCGGCGCGGGCGCCCACTTTTCCGTCCACCGCGATTTCAGCTACCACTGCGACACCGGCCTGCGCAACCGGATGGTGATGATCACCTACCTGAACGCGCACTGGCAGGACAGCTGGGGCGGGCACCTGGAACTCTGGAACGACCAGCGGGACCGCTGCGAGAAGAAGGTGGCGCCGGAATTCGGCCGCACCATCGTGTTCCTGCACGGCCTGCACAGCTTCCACGGCCATCCGACGCCGATGACGCCTCCCCCGGGGGTCAAGCGTCGATCCGTGGCGGCCTACTACTACACGGGCGAGGGTCCTCGTCCAGCGAACGAGCCCGAGGAGGGCTCCGGCTTCTATCACTCGACCTGGAAAACCCGCGTGGTCGACGCCATGCGGGGCGTGAGCCCACCCGTGCTGTGGTCGCTCGCGCGCCGAGCGGTCCGCGGCCGGCCCCGATAGCCCTATCTGGGCGCCTGTCCGACGCGAGAGGCGGCGCGTGGCAGCGAGAATCGCCGCCATGTTCAGGGAGGTGCTCTCTTCGATGGCCGGACCGCTGGCCACCCGATGCACATGGCTGGGCGCGGTGGCGCTGGCCGTTGCGCTGAGCGGCTGCAGCCTGCTGCCGGGCCGCCACGGGCAGGCGCAGGACGACACGCCCTCGGCGCTCGCCACGGCCGACGGCGGCGCCGCCGAAGGCAAGACGCGCACCGGCTTCACCGTCACCGTCGAGGGGCCGGACGAGGTGCGGGAACTGCTCGAAAAGCACCTGGAACTGCAGCGCTACCGCCAGCTCGACGACCTCGGCACCGCGGAACTGTCGCGCCTGATGGTGGCGGCCGAGGCGAATGCGCGCGAACTGCTGGGCACCCTGGGTTACTTCACGCCGCACCTGGTGCTCGAGTTGCGCGACACGCCCGCGGCGAAAACGCCCCACGACGTGCGCGTCCGCGTCGACCCCGGGCCGCGCACCCGGGTGGTGAAGACCCAGGTCGACTTCGCCGGTGCGATCGTCGGCGACGCTGCGGCCGGCAAGCAACGCGAGGCGATCCGCAGCGGCTGGGCCCTCGGACCAGGCCGCGACTTCACCCAGCAAGGCTGGGACAACGCCAAGACCCTCGGCCTGCGCGCCCTCACGGCGAAGCGCTTTCCCACCGGCAGCGTGCAGACCAGCCGGGCCGACATCGATGCCGACACCGCGACCGCCCGTCTGGCCGTTACCTACCAGTCCGGGCCGGCCTACCGCTTCGGCCCGCTGGTGGTGCGCGGTGCCGAACGCTACGGCGTCGTCGGGCCCAGCCGCATCGCCCGCCTGCCCACCGGCGAGCCCTACGACCAGCAGAAGCTGCTCGACGCGCAGGAGCGCCTGGCCAGCAGCGGCTACTACGACTCGGTTTTTCTTACCCTCGACACCAGCGCCGACAACCCGGACTTCGCGCCCGTGATCGCGCAGGTGCGCGAGGCGCAGATGCAGAAGGTCGTGCTGGGCGTGGGCTTCACCACCGACAGCGGGCCCCGCGTATCGGTCGACCACATCTACAACCAGATGCCGCTGCTGGGCTGGCGTGCGGTGTCGAAGCTCTCGATCGAGCGCGACACCAAGCTGCTCAACACCACCTGGACCGGGCTGCCCGGCGAGGATGGCTGGAAATGGGGCTCGCTGGCCCAGCTCAAGCGCGAGCAGTCGGGCACCTACGACGTGGACAGCGGCCGCCTGCGCTACGGCCGCAGCAAATCGGAAGGGCACATCGACCGCGCGTTGTTCCTGCAGTACGACTACGCGGTGCCCAGCGGCAGCGACCTGCCGGCCACGGTCGAGCCGGCGGCTTCCGCCATCAGCGCCAACTGGAACTGGACCGGCCGCTACTTCGACGACAACGCCAACCCGCGCCGCGGCTGGGGCCTGGCGCTCGAACTGGGCGCCGGCTACACCCTGAGCGGCCAGCGCCTGCCCTTCACCCGCGCCTACGGCCGCTGGATGAACGTGATCCCGCTGGGCCGCGTGCCCGACGGAGACACCGCGGCGGCGGCGCGCCAGTCGCGGATCGCGCTGCGTGCCGAGCTGGGCGCCATCACGGCCAAGGAAGCGGCGCAGATCCCGTCAACCTTGCGCTTCCTCACTGGCGGTGACACGACGGTGCGCGGCTATGCCTACCAGCAGATCGGCACCGTGGACGCCAGCGGCGCCACCGTGGCCGGCCGCTACCTCGCCGTGGCCAGCGCCGAGTGGCAGAAGCCCATCGTCTGGAACGGGCAGCTCACGGCCTTCGAGAGCGCGGTCTTCGTCGACGCCGGCAATGTGGCCGACAAGGCCCGCGAACTCAGCAAGCCCAAGGTGGGCGTGGGCGCCGGCCTGCGCTGGCGCAGCCCGGTGGGGCCGCTCCAAGCCGACGTGGCCTATGGGGTCGACGTCAAGAAATTCCGGCTGCACTTGCGGCTGGGCGTCACGTTCTGAGGCGCGACGATGCCGGGATTTGCTCCTCTTTTGATAGCTGCTCGCGCAAGCGGGACGGGCGCTGGAGGCCAATTTGGCTCATAAGCCAAGCGACGCGCCGAGCCAGGACGCCGCTGCGCCCGTGCGGCGCTCACGCACGCGCCGCACCCTGCGCGCGATCGGCTGGAGCCTCACGTCGCTGCTGGTGCTGGTGCTCGCCCTCGTCGCCGCCGGCTGGTGGTGGGCCGGCACCGACAGCTCGCTGGCCACCGCCCTCGCCCGCGCCGCGCGCTACCTGCCGGCCGGGCAGACGCTCGAATCGCGCGAGGTGACCGGCTCGCTGCGCCGCGGCGGCGCCATCGGCTACCTGCGCTGGGAGAGCCCCACGATGGCCGTCGAGGTGCAGGGCGCCCGCATCGGCTGGGCACTGCGGCCCCTGCTGCGCAAGCGTGTGCAGTTGGGCGAGGTGCACGCGGCGCGCATCGTCATCGAGCCGCGCGGACCGAAGGACGAAGAGAAGAAGCCGCTGGAGCCGCTTGCGCCCATCGTGCTGCCGGTGGAGATCGACCTGCCCTTCAGCGCCGACGAAGTGCTGTGGAAGGGTCCGCCCGAGGTGCGGGCGCAAGCGCTGGCGGGCCGCTACGTGTACGAGGCGCAGCAGCACCGCCTGAAGCTCGACGGCGTGGACATTGCCGACGGCCACTACAGCGGCACGGTGCAACTGCAGGGCGCCGCGCCGATGGCGCTGCAACTCGCCCTGGAAGGCCGGGTGCAGGCGCCGCTGAACGACGAACGGCGCATCGCGCTGGACGCCCGCGCCACCGCCAGCGGCACGCTGGCCGGGCCGGATGCACGCATCGCCATCGACGCCGCCCTCAGGCCGCAGGAGCAGCCCGACGCCGACCACCCGGTCGATGCGCAACTCAATGCGCGCATCGCGCCCTGGGCGCCGCAGCCCGTGGTCGACGCGCTGCTCAAGATGCGCAACCTCGATGTCGCCTGGCTCCTGCCCGACGCGCCGCGCACGCGGCTGAGCGGCGAGGTGGCGGTCGATCCCGACCCCGCCACCGGCGCGGCCGCCTGGAAGGCGCGCGCCGACGTCACCAACGCCGAGCCGGGCCCGTGGGATGAAGGACGGCTGCCGGTGGAGGCTGTGCAGGCGCAGGTCGGCTACGACGGCACCGTTTGGCGTGTGGCCGAGGCCAACGTGCAGGCTGGCCAGGGCCGCATCGAGGCCGAGGGCGAATGGGCGCCGGCACCGCAGCCGTGGCAGATCGAGGCCACCGTGCGCGGCGTGCACCCCGGACTGCTGCACACCGAGTTGGCCGGCGCGCCCATCAGCGGCCGCGCCAAGGCGACGCAGAAGGACGACGCCATCGCCTTCGACCTGGCGCTGCAGGCCGAGGGCGGCGCGCAGGCCAAGGCAAGCTCAGCCCCCAGGCCGCAACACGCTGCGGCCCCCCCCCGAGGGGGTGCAGAAAGCTCGGGAGCGGCCCAGCGCTTTCTGGAAGGCTTCAAGCTCGAACGTGCGGCGGCGCAAGGCCGGTGGGCCAAACAGGTGCTGGACCTGCGCACCCTGCGCATCGAGGCCGAGCGCGCCAGCGTGCAGGGCCAGCTGCAGCTGCGCGTGGCCGAGCAGGCCGGCAGCGGCGACCTGAAGGCCACGCTGCCCGGCGGCAGCGCCCAGGTCAAGGGCCAGATCGCGCCGACGCAGGGCGCCGGCGAGGTGCAGGCACGCATCGACGACGCCGCGGCGCTGCAGGCCTGGGTCGAGCGGCTGCCGGGGCTGGAGAAGGCCTTTGCCGGTGCCTCGGCCCGCGGCAGCGCACGGCTCGACGCGAGCTGGCAGGGCGGATGGCGCGCCATCCAGCAACGCCTGCAGGCCGTGAACACGCCGCCCGCGGACCGCGCCGCGGAACCCAGCCTGAAGGCCCGCCTGGAAGCGCCGCGCCTGGACCTGCGCCTGCCCGCCCCCAAGGCCGGCGAGCCCGCCCCTGCCGAGATCCAGCTGCGCGGGCTGCAGGCCACGCTGGACGGCAGCCTGGCGCGCGCCGCGCTCACCCTGCGCGGCGAGGCGCAGCAGGGCCCGCGCAAGCTCACGCTCGACACCCGCGCCAGCGGCGGGCTGGAGCGCGCCAACCAGTGGCGCCTCGCCCTGGCGTCGCTGCGCACCCAGCTGCAGGACACCACGCGCAGCGATGCGCCCTGGACGCTGGAACTGGCCCGCGAATTCAGCAGCACCGTGCGCGTGGGCAACGGCCAGCTCGACGTCGAGAGCACGGCCGGGGGCGCCACGCTGCGCGGCCCGGTGCCGGGCACGGTGCGCATCGACTGGGAGCCGGTGCGCCTGCGCCAGACCACCAGCGCCAGCGGCACGGCGCTGCGCCTGCAGTCCAAGGGGCGCATGCAGGGCCTGCCCATGGCCTGGAGCCGGGCATTCGGCGGCGACACCAGCCTGCGCGAACTGGGCATCAGCGGCGACCTGGTCTTCGATGGCGACTGGGACATCGACGCTGGCGACCGGCTGCGCGCCCAGGCCCGCATCGCCCGCGCCAGCGGCGACCTGCGCGTGCAGGCCGGCGAAGCTGCGCTGGTGCGCCGCATCGAGAGCCGCGGCACGGGCACCAAAAGCGAGATCACGACCGACTCGGGCGACGATGCGCCCTCCACGCCGGCCGGACTGCGTCAGGCCGAACTGCGGCTCGATGCCGAAGGCGACGCGGTGCGTGCACGCCTGGCCTGGGACAGCGAGCGCGCCGGGCAGATCCAGGCCGAGGCCGGGACGCGCCTCGTGCAACAGGGCGGCGGCTGGCAATGGGCTGAAGATGCGCCCCTCAACGGCAGCGTGCGCGCCCGCCTGCCGCAGCTGGGCGTGTGGTCGATGCTCGCGCCGCCCGGCTGGCGCATCGCCGGCACGCTGAGCGCCGACGCCACGCTGGCCGGCACGCGCAACGACCCGCGCTGGAATGGCACGCTGGCGGCCGACAAGCTGGCGCTCAAGGCGGCCGTGGAGGGCCTGGATCTGCGCGACGGCCGGCTGCGGGCCCGCCTGGCGGGCAACCGGATGGTGCTGGAGGAATTCACGCTCAAGGGTGGCCCGGGCAGCAAGGTGCGGATCCCGGGACGCGCCGGCAACCTGAGCACCAGCGCGAGCGAAGCCGCAGCCGACGGCGGCACCCTGTCCTTCAAGGGCGAGGTGGGCTGGGGCCCGGCGAACCCGACGGGCGGCGGCTCGGGCCTGTCGATGGACATGCGCGGCGAGGTCCGGCGCCTGCGGGCGCTGGTGCGCTCCGACCGGCAGGTCACCGTGTCGGGCGACCTGCAGGCCGGGCTGAACGCGGGCCAGTTGCGGGTGCGCGGCAAGGTGACCACCGACCGCGCCGTCATCATCCTGCCGGACGAGACCGCGCCGAGCCTGGGCAGCGACGTGGTCGTCCATTCGGCGGCCAAGGAGAGCGAGGAGCGCGCCGCGGCCGAGAAACAGGCGAAGGAACGCGCTGCCCAGGACGAAGCTGCAGCAGGCCGCGTCAACCAGCCGCTGCTGGCCAAGGCGCCGGACATCGAGATCGCATTCGACCTCGGCAAGGACTTCGCGGTGCAGGGCCGCGGCATCACCACGCGGCTGGAGGGTCAGCTCGACATCCGCACCACACAGCTGAGCGCGCCGCCCCGCGTGACCGGCGAGGTGAAAACCGTGCAGGGCCAGTACCGCGCCTACGGCCAGGAACTCGATGTCGAAAGCGGGCTGGCGCGCTTCAATGGCCCCGTGGACAACCCTGCGCTCGACATCCTCGCCATACGCCCCAACATCAGCCAGCGCGCCGGGGTGCAGATCACGGGCACGGCCCAGTCGCCACGCGTCAGGCTGTATTCCGACCCGCCCTTGCCCGACGCGCAGGCGCTGGCCTGGGTCGTGCTCGGCCGCGCCTCGGCCTCCAGCGGCGGAGAGGCGATCCTGATGCAGCAGGCGGCGCTGGCCCTGTTGGGTGGCCTCGGCAAGGGCGGCAGCGGCGGTAGCCTGGCCAGCCGCTTCGGGCTCGACGAGATCGGTTTTAAGGGGCCGGGTTCGGGTGGCGAACTGAAGGAGTCGTCGGTGACGCTCGGCAAGCGGCTGTCGAAGGACTTCTACGTGACCTACGAGCGCAGCCTGGCCGGCACCCTGGGCACGCTGTACATCTTCTACGACCTGACGCGGCGCTTGACGCTTCGCGGACAAGCGGGTCGCACCAGCGGGGTCGACCTGATCTACACGGTCCAGTACGACTGATGCGGGAATTGCCCCTCAGTGCACCAGCAGCGTGAGACCGGCCGCCAGGCTGAGCAGCCCGATCAATGCGAGAAGCACGGCGAGGTTCATGCGCTCGCTGAGTTCGTCGTGCAGGCGATGGGTTTGGGGCGCGGCGTGGGGCGTACGTGCCGCCAGCCGTCGGCTGCGCCTGCGCAGACGCTTCACCTCACGCTCGTGCCACACATAGCCTGCGCCACACGCCGCCGCCACGAGCAACAGCAGCACACCCATCCAGTTGACCATCGGACCTCCAGCGTCCGATTGTCGGAGGGTGCGGCGACACGACGCTGACGATCGCCCAAACGGCAGCGGCATCGGCCGCCATGCATCTCCTGGTGCGCGGAAATGGGATTGGCCTAGCGCTTTGCGCGGGTCGCGTTGCGCTTGCGGGTGGCGGCCGCCTTCTTCGCGGATGCGGAGCGCTCGGCGGCCGACCGTCCTGCGGAGGCCGCTCCGCCACGCTCACCGCCCTTGCGCGACGGCGCATGGTTCTCGGCCTTGCCGCGGCCGGACCCGGACTTCTTTCCACCGCCCGTCTCGGCGTTCACGGTGGCCCAGGCACGGCGCTCTGCTTCGGGCCCGGACACGCCCCGTTTCTCGTAACCCTGCTCGATGTGCTCGGCCTGTCGCTTCTGCTTGTCCGAGTAGGCGGACTTGTCTCCACGTGGCATGGCGGGCTCCTTTCGCTGAATCAAGAAAACCCCATGCTGCGAAGCCGCGCGCATCGTGCAGGTAGGCGGGGCCGGCCACCGGTTGTCGGCGGGCCCGCACGGCCGCGCTTTGGCCTGTTCGATTTACTCAGCCGACGTTCAGGTGCCATCGGCACACTGGGATCTCGGCAGCCCGGCGTCTCTTCCGACTCCTCCTCCCGTCTATCGGGCTGCTGTTGACCCGCTTCGGCGGGTTTTCTTTTGGGCGAGCGTCGACCGTCGGGGGAAAGAAAGTGGCGGACGTACCGCCGCGGGCTGCTGCAGGCAGTGAATCCGCTCAGGCCAGTTGACCGAAGGACGACAGCCGCTGGCGCAGGCGGCCGCCCACGCTGTGCGCCCAGGGACCGACCGGCCGCTTGGCGACGTGGCACCAATGGCGCCATTGGCGGCGTACGCCCACCCATACGGCGCGCCGCGCATGGGCCTTGGATTGGCGCAACTCGGCCTGCCGGCGGCATTCGGCCGCGATGCGCAGGCCTTCCGCCACGCGTTCGGCCGCTTCGTCGCCCCACCCTTGGCGCAACCCGGCGATGCACGCCAGGTCGGCCGCGCTCAGGCGCGTGAGGAACAGCTGGAAGTCGCGATCGGTGGTCATGGCGAGGTGCGGTTGGGGTGCCCGACGATAACGCACAAATGAACACTTAGGTTCACAAAATTAAACCTTGGTAGTACTTTTTCTCGATGCCACGAAGTTCTGTGCCAGGTGAGTTCCTGTTTCGCGAGCAGCCGCGCGGCGGCGCGCCGGAGGGGGCGCCCGCTTCAGCCTCGCTTAAGTCGACGCCGTCACAGTCCATTCCTGCAGCCCTTGTCTCTTCTCCTCCTCCCTCCTCGTATGAAGGGCTGCCTTCAACCCGCTTCGGCGGGTTGTCTTTTTTCCAGCATGGGTTTTCGGGTTCGGCAAGGCCACCTTGGACAGTGTTGCAGTCCTACGAATCCCTGAGCGAAAGCGCCTGGCAGGCGCGCGGGACTCGGCCAGAATGGCTTCATGCAACCCCGACCCGGCGGCACCGCCGACATCGATGCGAAGGCCATGCGCCTCAGGGACGTGGCCCGATGGCTGACCGACTGGAAGGACGCGCATCGCTGGAATTCCGGCTCCGCCAGTCTTCTGCGTCGTCTGCTGTGGGCGTATGCGGGCGCCGGTGCGGTCGCCCTGGCGCTTGTTCCCATCAGCGCGCATGGATGGATGGGCTCGCGCGCGGATGCGCTGGCGGCCTTGTACACGCTGGTGTTGGCACTCCCGTGGACGCCGCTGCTGCTCTTGGTTCCAGGGAATTCCGCGTGGGCAGGTGCGGCGCTTCTGGCATCGGCCATCGCCCTGAACCTGTGGGCCGGGATCACCGTGCTGCGCTGGATCGAGGACCGCTGACCGGGCGTGCCGTGCGGCCCGTGGTGGTGCCCCCGACAGGAATCGAACCCGTAACTGCCTAAATTCTGCGCAAATCGGCTGTATGGATCGACAGCCGCCTCCTAGGAAGAATGGGCCGAACGTTGCCGATTTCGGCCTGCTTGTCCCGGTTTATGTCCCGGTCTGAACCGCTCGCAATGGGGGTCCTGGCCGATCGACATAGTGGATCGCGATAGGGCATTGGGTGCTGAGCACCTGCACATGCTCCTCCGCCACATAACGCACGAGCGCCGCCATGGTGTCCAGCTTGTACACGTAGTCATGGTTGCTGGATGGCAGAACCTTGGTACATGCGAAGTGCCAGCCAAGGTGCGATCTCTCGCCCCGCCAAGCATCGTATGCCCAGGACTGCAACTGACGCACGCAATAGGCGCGAGGCCAGTAGCCGTCCTCGACTCGACCGCCTCGTCCTTCAATCCGAGCAAACAACGATCCCGATATCAGTACACCAGCGACCTTGTCGGGTTCCTCGCGGCACGCCCAGAGGTGCACCAGGGTGTCGAGAACGCCTTGCCTTAGCTGCGTGTAAGGATGAACCGGCCCGACTGTGCCCGGCAATCTCTCAAAGTGGTTCAGTAGCTCGCGGCGCCTAGCATCAACTTCGTGCTTGGGCCACCAAGTGAGCTTGGACTCCCGGCCCACAGGGTTTGCGGAGTCGTAGACCTCGATCTCTGTGAATATGGGATGCGGATTCAGGCCGAAATCATCCAGGCGTTCCCGCCAGTGAAGCAGGACCCTCTTCCAATCCCAGCCGTCAGAAAACTTGGCTGCCTCAGCCTCGGCGCGGCGTTTCCAAGTGTCGACTGAACTGCGAAGCGTCATTGCAACAACATAGCCAGGGCTTGATGCCAGCGTCCAACAAAGCGGGCGCCCGGGTGAACTGGCAGCGGTCAATCAGTTGGAATCGCCACCGACATGCTCGCATCCTCGGACGCCAACACGTTGACTCCATTGACCCGCGTCGGTATGCCCCACGCAAACCATTGGGCGGGCCTCTGGGAGAGCGGGACGGTTGATGCCATCGAAGGCCACTGGACGCGCTGCACGGTTCGGCTCTGATAGAAGGTGCCATCCCCACCGGACGTTCTCACAACCCACAATGAGCGTGATGCCCCTGAGCCGGTCATCGTGAAGTCAAGCACCACACCTTCGTTGGCGACAGCAGGGACCGTCATCGGTGTGACGGATGAGAACACGAAGTTCCCAGGGTTGAGCAGCACGTAGGTCGTCGCACCTTCCCATTCATGTCCGCCAATGACGGCGTCCACAGTGCCGTTCTGGTCCACGTCGACCAACTCGATAGTGAAGTAGTTCTTGTAGCTGAGGCTGCCCGGGAAACGGTTTCCAGCCTCGCGCCTAAACGTCCCATCGCCTTGGTTGATGAGCGTAATGATGGGGGTGGGATCCATGTTGGAGACGACCACCACATCAATGAATCCGTCGCCATTCACATCGGCAGCAGAAGCCGAATGAAAGAAAGAAACGTCGGGGCCCGCATCTCGCGTCGCATAGGTCCCGTCTGGCTGGCTAAGCACCACCTTGTTCCGCTCCCCGGGGAAAGGAGGTGCGTCGAAGCCGTGACAGGCCACAAACAGGTCAGGCCGCCCATCCCGATTGAAGTCTGCAACCACGGCTTTGCGGGGGTGCACGCAGCCCGCAGCGTTGGGCAACAGTGTGGTGCTGCGCTTGAACGAGCCGTCGGCCTCCTTTGTCCAGAAGGCGAACGTTGCCGGCGACGCTGCCTCCGGCGTCGTCGGCGGCCAGTAGGTGATGGACGCCGTGAACATGTCCAAGCGACCAGATCCGCTGAAGTTTGCGAATGCGCGAATCGTTCCTACCCCCGAGACCGAAGCGGGCAAATTCTGGGGAGTCAGCCCCACTTCCTTGAAGTTCTGGTAGGAGGTGGCAAAGAGCTTTGGAGCCTCGGGGCTGAGCCATGCGTAGTAGGCGATACCCTCGTAAGAGTACTCGCGATACCTAGCAATCACCGAGTCCCGCTCACCTGCCGATAGCGTGTAGAAGTGGGTGCCCGTCTTTGTGTTGTAAAAACGGTAGACAGGAGAGCTCCCTGCCTCGCTAGTGGTCACCGCATACCAAGCCACGCCTTCATACGTGTAGACCTCGGGATACTTCGCTTGAACCTGGTCCCGTTCGTATTCACTGATTGTGAAGAAGTGGGTTCCAGTCCGGACGTTGTAGAAGCGGAAGACCGGTTGTGCACCGTCGTTGCCACCCACTTGCGCATAGAAACCAATGCCCTCGAACGCAAACTGCGGGTACTTGGCACGAACCTGATCGCGCTCGTACTCGCTGATAGTGAAGAAGTGCGCGCCCGTCTTGCCGTTGTAGAAGCGATAGATGGCGGCGCGCCCAGCGCCAGCGATCTTTTCAGGGAATGACTTGTCAGCAGGCCGGTCAAACAAAGAGGCGGGCACATCTCCGCCCATTGCGGGAGCGCTGGCTGCAGCGGCTGGCGCAGAGGCCATGCTTTCATCCGAGGAACCCGCCGATAGAGCCTTGGCAATGTTTCCCACTCCTCCGCCTTCACCACCCCCTCCGCACGCGGCCAGCAAAAGGGTGCACGAGAACGCAAAGAGTGCCGGACGAAGCCACTGAAGTCCGAAACATTCGCTCATCTGACTCTCCTCAAGTCAACGCTCATCGCCAATGCCCTGCCCTCACAAGGCTCAGCGGCAATGTACTGCAAGTCAGGAGAAAGTAAGCATTTTTTCACTCACATTGGTAGTAGATCGGCTTGCAGGCTATCGTGGCGAATCAGCGCGGCCACGCCTCTAGGAGTGCCGCCCGGCGGTCCTGCTCGCACCAATAGGCGCCCATCCACTGCACCGCCCACGCCGCCAGATCCTGAGCCGTAGCTTTCGCCTTCAAAGCATCAGGAACCAGGCACGGCATTGTCAGGAGAACAGGCGGGGGATCGACCTTGGCGGGCGCACTCCCTTGCATCGTTGAGCACGCGGATAGCCCCATCAGGTAGAACACAGGCAGCAAGCGGCGCAGTGGCATCGCGGACCCTCTCGACGGTTTTGGTGATGTAGATGGTGCGGGCCGGCTCTCGCTGGGCCTGCGCCTGCTCGGCGGCCTGTGAACGGCTGCGGTTGGCCTGTCGCTGTGTCTCGGCCTGGTGCTCAGTGTTGAGCTTGTAGTCGGCCAGCTTCTCCCTCGCGCGCGCCCCACCCTGCCGCCACCCGAAGGCGAACACGGTAGCCAGCACGGCGCCGCCCAGCAGCAACCAGGCCCAGGAGGGGAAGAGCTTGAGCAGCCCGCTCACGACGCCAGCCCAAGGAATCGCCGGCTGGCCAGGTGATAGCTGGGCCAAGTCTGCGCATGCGGCTTTCCAGGGCGCCAGGTGCGCACGTAGTAATTCCAAGCCGAGTCGACCGCCTTCACGTCCGGCAAGGGCTTGGGGTCGGTGAACAGCAGCAGGCGGGCCAGCCCGGCCGCGAGCACGTCGTCGTTCTCGATCGCGCGCCAGATGGCGTCGGCCTCGAACGGCACGCCGCGGGCCTCACACAGCATGCGGGCGAGGCTGGCCACGGCCGGATGCGTCATGACACCCTTCACGCCACCGCCGCGCTCGAATTGCCAGAACCCCATCGCCGGGCCCGTAGGCTGTGGCGGGCTGCCGACCATCTGCCGGCGGTACTGGAAGCGGCTTTCCTGCTGGCCGATGGTCAGGAGCATGACCCGGGCCTCATAGCTGTCCATGCGGGCAGGCAGAAGCGCCAGGGCGGGATTGATCCCCCGCTCTGTGATCTCGGTGAGAGTCATTCAGACCTCCGGTGTGTCGCCCAATGGGGCGTGGTCAGTTGCCGTTTCCGGCGCGGTGTCGTGTCGCCAGGCGTGGCTGCTGAAGATCAGGCCGAGCAGGAGCGCGCCAGCGATGAGCAGCGAACCCCACTCTGGCCACTCACCCCACCAGGGTTGGAACCCAGCGCCCACTGCTCCAGCGATGTACCCGGCGTATTCGCTGCGCACCCGGTACAGGACCGGTACTTCCATGGCGTTCAGCCGGCACAGCGAGATGAAGGCGATGGCCGCGCAAATCGCCAGGTTGGCGATGGCGAAGAGATACAGCGTGTTCATTGCGCACCGCCTTTCCCGCGCAGGAGATCCAGACTGCCAACAGCGAACCGTTGGAGCTTCCCGAGCGCCCACGGCCAGTCCATGAAGCCGATCAGCAGGGCGATGGGTGCCACGGTGACGCGGGGCAGCAGGTCCGGCCGGTAGGCGTTCACGATGGCGGCGCAGCTCGCGGTCAGCAGCACGGCCAGACCCACCTGCCGGAAGAAGAACCACACCGCCGAGGTGCGCGCGGTCTTCTCGCGGCGGGCCAGCGCGAAGCTCGCGCCGATCGAGGATGCGATCACGATGACCAAGTAGGGGCCGACGACGCCAGCCACCTCCCGGGAGAAGATCAGGGCCGCCAGGAAGACGAACAGGCCCACGATGTCGGTGATGGTTCTTTCGGGCATGGGACCTTTCAGGCAAAAGAAAACCCGCCGAAGCGGGTTGGATCTCGTTCAATAGACGTTACACACGCAACCATGTCTCTGGCACCCGATCTCGCGAATCGTCACCCGCAACCTCGTTCAGCCACCTCTTTGGGCCAACTACGGTCTTGCCTGCCCGAGGATTGAGCCACGCGCCCCACCAACTAAATGATGAATTCGCCGTAATGTGATGCTTGCACGTCGACTGAAGCTGAATGTCTCTGAAGGCCCGCTGCTCGCCATTCGCGGTCACATATTCGATGGGGACATCGAGTCGCAGGTTTTTCTTGGCCCATTCGATGTCATCCGAGAAGACGAAGACATGCGGATCCGGAACCCTTGTTTTCAGCAACGCAAGGGCCTGGTGGTAGTAATCAAGTGGCAGAACTCCGTGAACTCGATTGACGCAATCGTTCGACACGTAGTCACCACGACGAATATGCAGTGATATCGAGTCAGTTTTCTCGGCCAGCGAGAACATCTCTTGGTTCTCAGGCTCGATGGGCAACGAAGGCGTCAACTCCTTGATAAGCCTCCTACGGATGTCCAAGAAGTACTTCTCGCTCTGCCAATACCCCTCGATGTGCAGTGGTGGCGGCAACTCCTTCAACTGACCATCGAAGTAGGGGCTGGACTCCACATAAAAGCGAGCCGGCCCGGCATTTCGGTTCCCAAACAACCGCCGCAATAGACCTGAGGGTTGCGGTGGTCCGAACTCCCTGAGTCGATCCAACTCCTCGCTGCCTGCAATCTGCGCATGAATGGGGTAGACGCTCAACTCATAGCGCCTCAACTCGTAGGTTTCAAAAAAGCTCAAGTCCAGCTTCAACTCTGCGCGATGCCGCAACGCAAGCGCGCGCCCAGTCGCATACTGGAAAAGCTGATTGCCAAGACCACCTAGCAACTTTACATAGATTGTGCTCACCCATCGATTGTGACGGACGCGCCAGTCCCTCAGTGGCAGCGCCGGTCGACCGACCATCGTCCGGTTCGTTGCAAAGATGTGCGCACTCGCCCAAGATGCCCAACTCCGGCAGCTGCGCCAAGAGAGAAAGCATGCGCAGATGCGTTGTTCATAATCGAACTCGGTACGACCTGGTCATTTGATGAAGGTGCATCCATGCAAGAGTCATTTCTTCCGCCTGCTTTCGTCCCCAGCTTCTACAGAGACAACTCTGCAGAGCTTGTACACCTCTCTGATGAAGAGGCGCTGCGGCATTTTCAGGAAGAAGGTATCGCCAAGGGGTATGCGGGGAGCATTGGCTCGTCCCGGGAGAACCTGCTGGGATTCGCTCGCAACGAACACTCCATTCTTGAGATCGGACCGTTTCATGCGCCCTCTGTTGTCGGGGACAACGTCCGCTATATGGACGTTCTGACCACAGACGAACTGCTCAATGCTGTGAGGAAGGCAGGCCATGACACCTCAAATGTCCCCAACATCCACTATGTCGCCCCAAGCGGAGGATTCGACATGGTGGATAGACAGTTCTCAGCAGTCTTCAGTGGACACTGCATCGAACATCAGCCTGACCTGATCCGGCATTTCGAGGGCGTGTCAGGCATATTGGCCGAGGGCGGGCGCTACTACATAGCCTGTCCAGATAAGCGCTATTGCTTCGACCA
Source organism: Pseudomonadota bacterium (assembly GCA_018241185.1). GTDB lineage: Bacteria > Pseudomonadota > Gammaproteobacteria > Burkholderiales > Burkholderiaceae_C > Xenophilus. Next base: position 22,796 of record JAFEEH010000259.1, read on the forward strand.
CTATGTGCCCGAGTCGGGCATCAGCGACATTCTTGCGGCCTACCATGCCCGGAGAAGGTTCCATCACCCTCGAAGCTTTATAGCGCAACGACTGCACGGTACGCACAATGATGCGAATCGCCACTGGGCATCCGACCATGGCCAGCAAAGATATGAGACGTATGGAAACGTCAAGGCCGAGATCCTGGAGCATCTACCAGGTGAGGACAGGTATCACGACGTTCATGCGTGGCAGTTCACCCCAGCCTCCTTCTTCGCCATCATGACCTTCCTGTATGAGGCTGGCCTCACAGACTTAGCAGTCGAGCGCGTCTATCACACCCGATTCCGGACACAAGAGTTCACCGCGGTGCTCAGGAAAGGGTTGCACCCCACGGCTCAGGAGTCGGCGTTCATTCCTGAAGCATCTTTGCACACGAGGCTCCAGAACATTGCCGCGGAAATCAGTTCACGGACGAATGGACTACAGGCTTCGCAGGCAAGATCGCAAGAGGAGATTGCGCGCCTGAAACTAGAGCTGGAGCAAATGAGAGACGTTCATGCGAGAACATCGATCGAGAATGAAAGCTTGAGACATCGTGTCTCTGGCCTCCTCTCTTCGCACTCTTGGCAGGTAACGCGCCCACTTAGAAAGATCTCGGAATATCTTCGCCCATCCGCGCGCGAGTAGTCCGTTCAACCTGGGCCTGTCCTCACTTGGAGGCAGCCAGCAGGAACAGTTGATCCAACTGATCTTCGTCCATGCCCAGCGCTGACGAGAGACTGCCTAGGAATGGCGAGTTGCGCTCTACGTTGGCCGCAAATTCCCATTCGATCTGCGCGGCCTCCTTGGAAGGCCTCGGCATCGCTGCGATGGCTGCATTCACCGCTGCAAGATGTCCAGCCTCCAAAAGCGCCAAACGAGCTTGGCGCATGGTGACCGAGCGCGGCGGAACAGGCACAAAAGGCGGCGGCACGTACTCGCGCGGCATGCCGTCCGGGGCAGCCTCGATCTGCTTGCCGAGCAGTTCCTCTCGAAGCGCTGCAGGGACTTCGCGCAGGTCAGCGGGTGCGTTCGGGTAGTCCACGCCGACCAGATACCAGCCAAGTGTTGACGGTGAGAATTTCCATTTCTGTGCCATATCAGTTCCCCAGGGAAATCCAGTTGACCCGCACGCTCGCGCTCGCCGTGGAGACGGCGTTCGTCGAGTTGCAGACGTGCACGGCGAAGCCCGACGTTGTCGGCCAACCTGTCGTGTACATGGACAAGAGAGCGGCGCCGGACACAACGGCGCTGTCTCCCGACACCGCCACCGTGCCCCGCACGGCGGTGGGATAAGTCAGCGGGAAGGTCACTGCGGCATTGCCCGAGCCATCGGTGATGACCACGGTTGAGCCCCACTGAACCACCAAGCCGCCCAGCCACGAAGGGAACTTCACATAGGACGAGGCGCCGAAGCTCGAAGAGAAGCCCGCCGCGCTGGCAATCGTCGCCATCGCGGAGCGCACCCATGCGGTGGTGGCGATGCGCGTGCTGTTGTCGGAGTTCGCCTGCGTCGTGGCGGTCGGATTTCCGGTCAGCGCCGCATCGTTGGCAGCAGGTACACCTAGAGCAGTGCGCGCTTCCGCTGCATTGCCCGTGGAGCCGAGCAGTCCCACGACGTATTCGTAGAACTTCGCGAATCCCACTCGCGCGACCGCGTTGGAGGGGTTCGGATAGGTGTCGCTGATCTCGGTCTTGAGTGGCGGTGCGGGCATGGTCAGTAGCCTTTCAGGGTGATGTCAACGGTTGCCCCCGACACAGCAACGTGTGCGGAGTTGAAGGCGCGCACCTTCGGCGCGAGCGGATTGGTCTTGTCGATCTCGACCGTCACGGCGCCGCTGCCGTTGGCCTGCAGCGTGGCCTGGACGGTCTTGATGGCGGTGAAGCCCTTCGTGTAGGGGATGACGGTTCCAGCGGCGCTCACGGGCAAATCCGAGATCTCTTCCTCGATGTCGGGCGCATCGATGGTCATCACCAGTGACTGGAGGGTGCCCCGCTGCGCCCCTGCGCCCAGGCGAATGCGGAACTGGTATGCGTCGCGTGCGGCCACGATCTGCCCCGGCCATGGCTGCCAGGGACCGGCCGGCCCATAGAACGACTCGTCATCCGGCCCGTAGAACGGCTGGCCATCGTCCCCGTAGAAGGGGCCGAGCCCGGCCAGCCTGTAGTCGATGCGCAGGTCGATCCCTTCGTACTCCGCCGCCACGGTCATGATGGAACCGGCGAGCGCCGACACCACCGAGATGGCGTCGGTGACGTAGACCAACTCGGCGTAGGCCTCATCCTTGTAGAACGAGTCCGCGTCCGCCCGATAAAAGCTCTGGTCGTCCGAACCGTAGAAGGAGTCCAGGGCATTGGCCGAGGGCAGACCGCCCACCAGCGTCCAGCCACTCTGGTCGGCCGCATCGCCGGGCCAGCCCAACGCATGGAAATCCCACTGCTCCAGAATATTGGCGATCGGAGGGTCGCCGAGGTTCATCACCACCACGGCCGCGTTCTTCGACACATTGCCGGTGGTGTCGATCGCCTTGCCCATGACAGTCACGACGCCGCCAGGGCGCGTCACCAGGTCATACGGGCTCTCAGTCAGCAGACCCTCGTGCAACGGCGCGGCCGAGTTCCAGTCGACGCTGCTGCCGTACTGGAAGCGGAATACGTAGCCGGCCAGGTCCGGCGGCCCATAGGGCATCTGCCACGACAGCACGCTACCGGAGATCGACAGGTTCAGCAGATCCGGCGGCGGCTCGCTCTTGCCGATGACTTGGTGATAGACGGTCTGGCTCCAGTCGCTGATGACCAAGGACGATTTGCAGCGGGCGCGAATGGCGATCCACACCAGATCACCCGGCCCCTGGAAGGCCGCGGAGGTGGCATCGCCGGGCGTGATGACCGACTGCCATGTGGTCGCATCTGTTGCCTTCCACTGGAACTCGATGGAGCCGCCGTTTTTGACCGCGGGGTCGGTCACTGCGGCGATGGACACCTTTACGCCGTTGACGATCGTGCCGTCTGCTTGGACGATGAGCTGCGCCTCGCCGCTCTCCACTTGCGTGATGGTCGGCGGCTGGATGTTCCACGGCTGTGGCAGTTGGGTGTTTGACGCGTAGCCGGTGCGCACGATGGGCGCGCCGACCTGGTAGATCGCAGCGGAAGTCTCCTTGAACGTCAGCAGCAGCACGCCGTCGACGGTGAAGCGGCGCTCCTGGACATTGAACTCCTTGTTGACCCAGCCGTACCGGGCCAGGGTCAACGTGACGGAGTCGAACATCTCCAGCGGGTACGCCGTCATCTTGAACGGCAGCGTCACCGTGAGCGGGTCGCGGTCGTCGCGCAGCATGATGCCGGCGATGTGCATGGCCTGCCGCCAGTAGAAGACGGCCGGCATGTTCACTTCCTGCGACAGCTCGGCACCGTCGGCGGCGATGAGTTCGCCGGCCTTGAACGGGGGGAGCGGCGTCTGAACGTAGTTGGCCGACTCGTCCCAGATCCGGGCCACGACGGTGTTGATCTTGTCATTGCGTGGTCGGTGCACGCTGATGTTGATGGCCTGCTGGCTGACCGAGCCATCATTGCTGCGCTGCACGACTGCCAGATCGCGCTCGGTCAACGACATGACAGGCGCCTGCCATACGCCTGCGCGCACGTAGAACTCTCCCGCTGCATAGGCCCACGAGCCGCCCATGGCCTGCGCCAGGTCGTCGAAAGCGTCTCGCGCCGCCGCACCGAAGGGCAGCACGATGGACGACCGAAACATGGGAACTGCGCCGTCGCCATAGTCGACGCCTGTATCGCATGCGTTTGCCGCTGCACCGAGGCGGGCCAGTTCGCCGGCCGTCATGCTGGCCAGGGTGCGCTTGCCGAACTGCGGGTGCGTCAGGACATGCAGCATGTGCAGCGCCGGGTTGACGGTGAAACGGGTCACACCGTCGCGCGGGTCGTAGCAGCGAGCGCCGCGTACCGTCGCGGTGATGTTGGGCGGGCCATTGGGGAAGGCGTTCTCGTCGAAGAGGAACTGCGCCGAGATGTAGGCAATGCCACGACCACGGTGCTGCGAGGTCCAGAAGCCGGGCGGGAAGGCGGCCTGCATCAGCGGGTCTGCCGCTTGGTCGGCGGTGCCCAGATACACCTTGACCGAGGCCACGCTGACCTCTGTGAAGTAGTCGAAGCTGACCGTGTAGACGAAGCGCGAGTCGTAGCTTTCGAGCGTGACAGTGTTGCCGACGATCGTCAGCGGGATCTCCGCCGCCGGGACCTGTTGCATCGCACCAGGAACCCGGGTGCTCGGAATGATGCCTGCCGCGCGGCTACAGAAGACGGTGCTTGGCACCACGCCGAGCGGCCTTGAATGATCGGTCTCGATGTCCGGGATCGGAAGGTCGAATACCTGCGAAGTTGGCGTGTATGTGCCGTGGGTCCGAACCAGCTTGCCACCGTAGGGCCGCGTGGTGACCATACCGTTGCGGCTCTCGTCGTACTCGATCGGCTGCTCGTTGAACCAGATCTGTTCGATGCCGTCGATCTCGTGCGCGGCGATGGCCACGACCACGAAGAGCTGCGCGTTGAAGACGGCTCCGGTGGTGCCGCGAAAGACAATCGTCCCGCCCTTGCGCACGCGGCCGAGCACCAGCTCGCGCTGGGCGACCGAGGACGGCAGGTTGACCAGGCGGTCGACCTGGGAGGCGTCGTATTGAGCCTTGGCTGCCCGCTCGGCCTTGTTCTTCTGGTACTGCGACAGCGCCAGCGTGCCCACCAGAAGCACACCGGTGGCCCAAGCACCTGCATACATGATCATCGAAGCGCCGAGCGCCCCGCCGACGACGGAGCCGATCGCGCTGAAGATCGGGATGAGTGCCTGGGGCATCTACACCTTCCATGCGGCTTTGGCCGCGTCCATGCCCAGCACAACCATCCCCAACTCGCCAGGCGCGAGCGCGGTGGTGCCGTTGCACAGGGCCAGCAGTTCGCGGCCCTCGTTGTCGATCAACACCACGTCGCCCACCGAGGCGAACACCGGCGCCACCGGTTCACCCAGGGCGTCGGAAGCGATGCGCTCCAGGCCGCCGCGGGCCTCGATCAGGCGGGCCGCCTCGAGCGCCGATCCGTAGCCGCGCAGTTCGGCCGCGTGGTCGACGCCCGTCATGGCCTGCACGGCATCGGCGGCGAACAGGCAGCAATCGTTTGATCCCCAGGCGAAGGGCACGCTGCGGCGCTCGGCGATGAAGGCCGACAGCGCGGCCTGCCAGTTCCTCGTGCGCATGTCAGCCCTTGGCGATGAAGTAGTTGCGGTCCGGCCAAACCACCGGCACGTTGACCTGGCTCAGCAGGTACTCGAAGAACCGGTCGTCGGGGTACAAGGCCTTCTGGTCGGCGTCGCTGTACGTGAGCGGGCTGCCACGCAGCAGGTCGACGGCGCTACTTTCGGCAGTGGCCGCAATCGTGCAAGTCTCGCCGTCCTCTTCGATCGACATGGTGTCGAGCGTTCCGCGCCAGGCGATCGGCTCGTCGCACAGTTGCCCCGAGGAGGCGTCGAAGATGCCGTGCCGAATGGTGACTGGCGTGCCCTGCACCACCGCCGCGTCGTCGAGCGCGAGCGCGATGAACTCGCTGCGCACGCCCGACAGGGAGAATTGCAGGCCCTTGATCTCGCCAGGCGAGTCGTTCACCTCGCTGATCTGTCCGAACGCACCGGCGCCACGGTACAAGCCGCTGGGCGCCTGGATGTCGAAGTTCGCCGAGGTCAGCAGAATGGCGCCACCCGGGAAGTCCATGCGGACCAGCGCCGCCAAGCCGAGGACAGGCGCGGCGATCGCCGCCAGCGCGGAAGGGGCCAGGCTTCTCACAGGTCAACCGCCTCGGCGAAATCGAGCGACACACCTTCGGCGTAGCCAGGGACGAACTGCACACCCACCGGCGTGAGCATGCGAAATGGCGCCGTAGGACGATCCCAGGTCACAACGGAGCCCTCGGGGATGAACTTTCGGGTACGGTTCACCAATTTCGCGATCAGATGACCGCTCCCGTCTGCTACCGCATCCTCGCGAACTTGCAGCAAGAGGCCCTGAATGCCAACCATGTCGCCGGCGAGCAGCGTCTCACCAGCCGGGCAATAGACCATCACCTGGTCCGAGCCGACAGGTGTGACCTGGCAAGTGGAAGCGCCCCGCATCGTGCCTCTTGGCTCTGGGCGGCTGAAGTGGTGCAGGTAACAGACCTGGGTCTGTCCACGCATTGCGTTCAGGAACGCCTCGATCTGGGCCGCGTCGCCGAAGAGCCGGGGCGGCAGCGACAGCGACACCATCCAACGGTCCTGCAGCATGTCCAGCGTTTGCTCGCTGCCGCCGAAGGGCGAGGCGAACGTGCGCTGGTTGGTGTGCTGCCAGAGCGTGAAGGCGCTCGGGCGGAAGGCTGTCGGTAGTGCGATGGTCATGCGAGAGCACCCCCGTAGCGGGTGCTGCGGTGAAGAGCAGCGGCCGACTGGCGCTGCGAGTTCTGGACGGAGTTGCGCACCTGGCTGCGTGTCGCCACGTCGCCCACGGTGAACTGCTGAATGACGGTCGGGCCACTGCCCCCGGCCAGGGCATGGTTGGGGATGATTCGGCCCGACGTGTTCGGCGTGAACCATTCGGGCCCGTTCTCACCCACGATGTAGCCCTTGCCGCTGCTGACCGGGCCGCCTGACGCCTTGAAGCCGCCGAACCACCCGCCAACAGCGGAGCCGACGGCGGAGAGCCAGCTTCCGACGCCGCCGCCACTGCTCGACCCACCAGAACCAGCCGAGCCGCTGAGCATCTGGGCGAGCGGACCTGTCACGTTCTGCCTCAGCCAAAGCTTGGCCACGTCCTGCGCCAGCCCGCTGAGCACGTCCGACAGCTTGCCGCCTTCGGTGATCGCCTTCTCGAACGCGCTTTCGAACGACGCCCCCAGCTGCTGAGCGAATTCGTCCGCCTTCTTCGCGTCGTCGGCCAGCTTCTCGGCCACACCCTTCTGGCCGATCAGGTCGGAGCGCTCCTTCAGGCTGGAAATCGTGGAGCGGATGGCGTCCAGCTCGCGCTGGTACGCGCCTTCGATCTCGCGCGCGGCGAGCAGTTGCTCCTTCTGAGCAATGGTCTCTGCAATGCGCGCCTGCTCCAGCCGCGCCTGTTCTTCGGCGTTCTTGCCGATCAGGCCAATCTGGTTCTTGAGCTCGCTGTTGCCCTCCACCAGCGATTGCGCGGATTGCTCCTGTTCCTCGGCCAGCTTGATCAACGCGGACTCGCGCTGCTTCGTGGCCTCGGCGGCGAGGTCGTCGTACTTGGCCAGCGCCTTGGCGTCGTCGATCTGGCGAGCACGGGTCAGGATCAGATCCTTCTCCATCGCCGTGACCTTGCCCAGCCGGCCCGACTGGATCTCGTCGAGCGCCGTCTCGTAAGCGGTGAGCTCCTTGGCCTTGTTGAGCTGCTTGCTCAGCGCGTCCAGGTAGCTCTCGGCCTTGGTCTTCTTGTCGCCACCACCGCCGCCGCCGCCCTTTGGCGCGACAGGCAGGTCGCCGATCGACCTGCGGGGTGCCTGCCGACGCGAAACCGCGTCGCCGTAGTCGCCCGTGTAGAGAGTCGCCACCTCATTGCGCTGGCGAATGCGGGAGACCTCCAGAAGCTTGGCGTTCTCGGCCAGGTCCGACTCCAGGGAACGAGTAGGGCGCCCGTTTCGCTGCGCGTACTCCATGTCCTTACGCAGGCGGTCCCGCTCGCGCATGAGGCCGTTGATGTCCGCACCGCTGTTGCTGGACAGCTTGCCCAGGCCCACCATGTCCTTGGCCGCGTCCTTCACGATCGCGCCGAAGCCGCCGATGCTCGCGATCTCGCGCGCGTTCTGGAGGAACCGCGTCATAGCCGGCAGAAGGTCCGACAGGAGTGCCCGGCCGGCATCCTTGGCGTTCTTCTCCAGAGCGAAGAGCTGCTTGTTGAAGTTCTCCGCGGCCTGGGTCTGTTCGGCCGTCACCTTGCCCACGAGCTCGGTCTGCTCGGCCAAGTCCTTCAGGAACGGGGCGGCTTCCTTGATGGACTTGCCGAACAGCTCCTGCACCACGCGGGCCTTCGACCCATCGTCTGCGAACACCGCGAGCGCCTGCGCTGTCTTGAGCAACGCGTCCGCCGGGTCCATCCTCTTCAACTCGGCCGCGTCCAAGCCAATGGCCTTCAGCGCCATCGAGACGCCGTTCTTGCCGTCGGCCTCCTTCAGCCCGGCGTTGAACTTGACCATGGCGCCCGTGACGATATCCATGGACGCACCGGTGCGGCCGGCAACATCCTCCAGGGCGCTGATCTTCTCGATGGTCGACCCCGTGGCGTCGGCCACGTCGTTCAGGGCGTCCAGTCCGTCGATCAGGCTCTTGCCCCAAGCCGCGATGCCCACAGCCGCCGCGGACACGGCCAGGCCCAGCTTCGTGCCGATGGACGAGCCGATCTCGCTCAGCTTGGCGTCGATCTCCTTGGCGCGCTTCTCGGCCGTCTTGGCAGCGCGCGCCATGTCGGTCTCGAAGCTGCCCGTTCGGGCCAGCAGGTCGACGACGATCGATCCGATGCTCATGGGTTCATCCTCTGGGCTTGAGGCCTGCCGCCGCGTATAGGTCGCGGTCGGCGGACGTGTGCCCGTTCTCGTCGTAGGCGGGCGGCGGCTGCAGCCATTCCAGGCGCGCCATTAGGTCGCCGCCACCCAGGCTGCCGGCGATGAGCGCGGCGGGCCGGTGGTAGCGGTGGAGGTCATCGAAGGGCCAGGACCGATAGAACTCGATCCACTGCTGGAACTCGGCCTGGCTCATGCATGCCTGCCACTCGGCGATCGTGCGACCACCGAGCGCGAGCGCCAGGACGTGCCAGAACCAGTCTTCAGTCCTGGCCTTCAGCCTTTTTTTCGTTCGCCCCGCCGTTGATGTCGAGCACGGCGTCAAAGAGGCGCGAGGCGATGGCAGGCTTCAGCCGGGCCGCCTGCTCCAGCGTCAGCACCGGCCGGCCGTCGGGCTCGCACATGCTGGCGACGATGAGGATCTCGGCGCTGGCTGCGCGCACCGCGTCGTCTTCGGAGTTGCGGGCGATGATCCACTTGCGGAAGACCTGCGCGGGCACCTCCTTGAAGTGCAGGGTGCGCTTCGTGCCGTCCGCCAGCTCGATCTCGCGCTCATGGATGGTGTCACCCACCATCAGGGCGCTGTAGTCGCCGCTCACGTCGTCAGCAGATCGAAGGCCACCGGACCGCTGCGCTGGATGGTGACCGAGCCCTTCCAGATGTCGTTGCCCTGGATGTCGATGTTGATGTCGGCCACGTAGCCCTGGAAGATGGCCGAGACGCGATCGACGACGGGCTGCATCTCCGAATCGACGGCTGTGGGCGCGGTGACGCCACCCGAGCTGTAGATGCCCCACGAAACCGTCGCGCCGGATGCCTTCAGTGCCAGCAGGTCCTCATGTGCGACTTCGCCCTTGTGGACATTGAAGCTGACAGTGACCTGGCCCGGGTTGCCCAGGCCCCCGATGAAGGTTCGGTCCTGCGTGTTGTCCAGGCAGGACGTGTCGACCTGGTCGCGCGCTCCGCCCAGACCGGTGATGCCGGTGGCGCAGACCACACGTTTTACGGCCGTCGGCCCCGATGCCCAGTACAAGTCGGTGCCTTGCGTCTTGATCACAGTACCCATGGTGGGCTCCTCACGAAGAAAAGCCCGCTCTCGGCGGGCTGGTTGCAGAAACTTTGCGGCCGTCAGCGGGCCAGGATGAAATCGAAGGCCATGCCGATGCGGTATCGGCGCGTCTCGAAATTGCGCTCATCGGCGATGTAGGCCACCAGATGGGCGGCGGGCTCGATGGCAGCACGGACCGCGCTGGCGAGGACCTCGATCGTGTCGTCGGCGTCCGCCCAGCAGTCCACCTGAAGCCGGAACACATCGGCCGCAGCGCCGTCGAAGGCGTTCTCGGCGAAGCCACCCGGAGCCGTCCAGGTGACGTAGGGGCGCACCACCCCCTGTGGTGCAGACCCGTGGCGATAGGCGCGATCACCGATCAGCGCCTGCACCGTGGGCGACCCCATGAGCAGCGGATAGACGGGCGGGAGCATCAGCGTCCCTTCGACGCCTTGCGGATGGCAAGCTTCACGCCGCGCCCGAGCTGGTCGACCACCTCCTTGAGGGCGCGCTCCCGGCTGGTCATGTAGGCCGGCGTCGCCCAGGGTTCCGCCGGCTGGTCTTCAGTGCCGAGCTCCAGCCAGCGGCCCGTGGCGACTGCGGTGACCGGCTTGCCCTTGTTGAGTCGGCCGTCAGGGTACGTGCGGCTGCGCGCGATCAGAACGCGGTAGCGCTCGCTGGCCAGGCTGCGGCGCGGATTCGGATCACGCCGGACGACGATCGCCTGCTCAAGCACTCGCGTGGAGACGTAGCCGTGCGACTGGGTGTCGGTCACCACTTGACGGATGTTCGCCTGCATGGCTTTCTGAACAACGACTCCACCTTTGCGCAGAGCCGACTTCACAGGGCCACCGCGCTTGCTCACGATCTCGGGCGGCAGGCTCTTGAGCGTGTCGAGCACGTCATCCAGGCCGTGGAGCGTCTTGGTGTCAGCCATTCAGACCTCGGTGGTCGTCCGGTCGCTGCGGGTCATCGTCGTCCGGCTCCGGCAGTTCGACAGGGAAGAACTCGCAGGCCACCACCACGGGCTCGCCAGCGGTGAAGGTGACCGACATGCTGCGGGTGCGCTCGGGCACGCCAAGCTCGGTACGCAGAAGGTCGCACAGCTCTTGTCCGCGCCCGGAATTGGTCATCAGCAGCTTGGCCATTGCTAGGTTCCTTCTCGAATCCCACGCTCCGCGAGGAGAGTGAGGTGGCGCCGCAGCGTTGGGTCTGCGATCACCTCGGTGATGTTGTACGCATACCCCTCATGGCGGATGCGCATGGCGGCGGTGACGGTCAGGGCCGGGTCATACCGGACGAGGAAGCGGACGCGAGTGCCAGCCATCTCTGTGTCAGCGGCCAGGATCTCTCGCCCGCTCAGCGGCACGATGGCGGCTGGCAGGTTCTCCGCCACCGACACCCAGTTCTCGGAGACCGCGCCATTCAGGGGGTCCCTGGTCGAGGCCGGCCGGTCGATCGCAATGCGGTGCCGCAGCTTGTTCGCCAGCATCAGATACCCATCCGTACCCGATACGGGAAGAGCTTCACTTCCGCCGCACGCCGGAGTGCTGCAGCATCTGCGGGCGTCACGTCGTCGGCCTGTGCCTTGACCAACATGGCAACGCAGGGAAGAACCTCCGGCGCGACGTTCTCAGCCGTGGCGACTACCTCCGGTATCGGATCGCCATTCGCATCGAACAAGGGTGGGTAGTCCTGCGGCAGCGTCGGCAGTTGCTTGCGGTTCAGGAAGCGGCACAGCTCCGACTCCGCAGCGTCGATCAGGCTCTGGAGCATCACGTCGTCGCTGTTGTGGGTGTACCGCAGCAGGGCCTTCACCGCCGAAAGTTGAATCACGCTCATTGCAGCGCCTCGTCCAGCGTCGTCCGCTTGAACATGTCCAGGGCCGAGACCCTGGACGCATTGACGACCTCCACCCCCGCCAGGCGCACCGAGATCGTCCGGAACTGGGCCGGCCAATGCGCCGCGCCGTGGGCATCGCCCAACCCTCGGGGGTGGCTCCCATGCCAGTGGGTCTTTCCGCCCGTGTGCTGGCAGTCGTACCCCAGCATCACGATCCGCCGGGCACCCCAATACGCAGCCAGCACCAGCGCCATCGCGCCGCTGTTGGTACGGTCACGGGGAACCCAGTTCACCACACGCTCGCCACCCGGCACCTTCTGCGGCGAGACCAGCAGACCGGCAAAGACCTGCCGTGCCTCGCCCAGGTGCTTGTCCCACCATGCCCGGTCCAGGGCGTAGAGCACGTCGGCCCACGGACATGCACGGAAGGTGGTGTTGGTCACGAAGACGCCGCGTCCTTGCGCCTGCGACCGCCACGCCCGGACTGTTTCGCAGTCGTCCCGAGTGAGGCTGGGGCCGCTGGCGATGCAGACGACTTCTCGCCAGCGGCCGTAGAAGGGTTGTCGGCGGTGGCTGCCACCAGCACGACCAGCCCGCGTCGGCGCAACGCATCGGCGTGCTGCGGGGAGACTGTTGATTTCCATCCAGAACTGACCCACTTGGCCCGGTAATTTCCATCCAAATCTGACCCACGTAAGAACCCTAACCTGCTGCTTTTGGTGGCAGGAGCAATAGGAGTGATTGACGTGGCGAC
>JAFEEH010000025.1 GCA_018241185.1 Pseudomonadota bacterium
AACCAGGAGACAAGAGACATGCATCCCTTCACCCGCCTCGCCGCCGCCACACTGGCCTTCACCGCGCTGGCCGCCGGCGCGCAGGGCTTTCCCGAGAAACCCATCACCTTCGTCGTGCCCTTTGCCGCCGGCACCGCCACCGACCAGATCGCGCGCGCGCTGGGCAATGCGATCACGGCCGAAACGAAGCAGTCGGTCGTCATCGACAACAAGGCCGGCGCGAGCGGCTTCATCGCCTCGCAGTTCGTGGCCAAGGCGCCGGCCGACGGGTACACGGTGCTGATCACCACCAACACCACGCACGCGGCCAACGAGCACCTGTACAAGAAGCTGCCCTACGACCCGGTGAAGGACTTCGCGCCGATCACCGGCCTGGGCAAGGGCGGGCAGATCATGGTGGTGGCACCGACCTTCCCCGCCAGGACGGTGGCCGAGTTCATCGCGCTGGCGAAGAAGGAGCCGGGCAAGTACAGCTTCGGCAGCGGCAGCTCGTCCAGCCGCATGGCCGGCGAGCTGCTGCAGCAGATGGCCGACATCAAGCTGCTGCACGTGCCGTACAAGAGCAACACGCTGGCCGTCACCGACCTGATGGGCGGCCAGATCCACATGATGATCACCGACACCGCAACCGGCCTGCCGCAGGTCAAGGCCGGCAAGCTGCGCGCGCTGGGCATGTCCAGCGCCAAGCGCTCGCCGCTCGCGCCCGACGTGCCGACCATCGCCGAGGCCGGCGTCAAGGGTTACGAGATGGGCTACTGGTTCGCCGCCTATGCGCCGGCGAAGACACCGCCCGCGGTCGTCGCCAGGCTCAACGAGTTGCTGGTGAAGGCGGCGAAGAGCGAGTCGGCAAGGACGGCCTTCTACGAGCCGACCGGCACCGAGGTCTTCACCACCACACCCGAGGGGATGGCGCAATTCCAGACCGCCGAATCGCAGAAGTGGGGCCGCATCGTCAAGGCGGCGGGCATCGAGGCAGAGTAACTGCCACCACGCCAGGAATTTGAATAAAAAAAGGCTCCAGCGCCCATGGGGCGGGCGCGACCAGCTATCAAATCAGGAGCATTGCGCGGGCGCGTGGCGGTGGTTCACGCCGCTCCGCGCCTGAAGTGCGCGGCGATCGCCTGCACCCCCAGCGCGGGGCTGGACAGCACCTCCAGGCCCAGGTCGACCAGCGCCTCGGCGGCCGGCGCCATCGAGGCCTGCGCGAGCACCACCGTGTCGGCGTCGCCGCAGTGGCGGCGCACGTCGCGTGCGATGGCGGCGATGTAGCCCACGCGGTCGCCGCGCTCGAACAGCGGCCACGCCGCGGACACCACGTGGGAACGCAACGCGACCTCGGTCCGCCGCGCCTGCGCCGATTCGCGGATCAGCGCCTCGGTGGGCGCGATGCTGCTGGGCAGCGCGGCCACGACCAGGACCTTGCGACCGCGGCGCACCGCGCGGTCGGCCATTGCGCGATCGATGCGGGCGGCGGTGAAGCGTCCGCCCGTGGGCATGTGCTCCGCCAGCCCCCCGATCGTCGAGCATGTGCAGACGACCAGCGCGGCGCCGTCCTCGGCGGCGCGCGCCATCGTCGCTTCCACACGCGCCACGAGCGGCGCGTCGTCCAGGCCCAGGCGCTGCGCGTCGGCCAGCAGCGCCTCGTCCACCAAGTGCGTCACGGCCACGGCCGGTGCGAGCGCCTGCATCAGCCGGTCGAAAGTGGCGACGTGCACGGGCGAGGTGTGGAGGAAGGCGACGTGGGGCGTCATGGCGGGTGAGCGGTCGGGGGGCGGCCTGCCATTGTGGGCGGCTGCTCGCGTCGCACCGGCCGCAGGGGTTCACCTGTACGGATGTACAGTCGCGCAGTGACCGACTCCGACCCGGCCGAAGCCGAGCCTTCTGCGCTCCTGCCTGTTTCCGTGCGCGCGCTGTGCGCGTTCGCGGCGCGTGCGGGCGACCTGGACCTGCGCTTCACGCCCGCGCCCACCGGGCTGGAAGGCGCGGAGGGCCACCGGCGCGTGCAGGCGCGGCGCGGCGCCGGCTACGAGAGCGAGATCGGCCTGCGCCTCGAGTGCCATGGCCTGCTGCTGCGCGGGCGGGCCGACGGCTTCGACGCCGAGGCCGGCCGGCTGGAGGAAATCAAGACGCACCGCGGGCCGGTGGCGCGCGTGCGCACCAACCAGCGGGCCCTGCACTGGGCGCAAGCCAAGGTCTACGGGGCCATGTTGTGCGCGCAGCGCGGCCTCGACGCCCTGGAGATCGTGCTCGTCTACCTCGAACTCGACAGCGACGAGGAGACGCCGGTCGAAGCGCGCTTCGGCGCCGACGAGCTCCAGGCGCATGTGGAGGCGCTGTGCCGCCGCTATGCCGAGTGGGCGCGGCAGGAGCGCGAGCGCCGCACGGCCCTGGACGACGCGCTCGTCCAGCTCGCCTTCCCGCAGGCGCGCTTTCGCGACGGGCAGCGCCGCTTCGCCGCCGGTGTGTACCAAGCCGTGCGCGATGGCCGGCCGCTGCTGGCGCAGGCACCCACGGGCATCGGCAAGACGCTGGCGGCGTTGTTTCCGGCGCTCAAGGCGCGGCCGGGCGCGCGCATCGACAAGATCTTCTACCTCACGGCCAAGACCCCGGGCCGCACCGTGGCGCTGGAGGCACTCGAACGCCTGCACCCGGGGGCTCACGGTCTGCGCGTGCTGGCGCTGGAATCGCGCGAACGCGCCTGCGTGCACCCGGGGCGTGCCTGCCACGGCGACGCCTGCCCGCTGGCCAAGGGCTTCTTCGACCGGCTGCCTTCGGCGCGCGCCGCCGCGGCCGAGGCCGGGTGGCTCGATGCGCCGGCGCTGGCCCGCATCGCGGCCGACGCCCAGGTCTGCCCCTACTACCTGTCGCAGGAGATGGTGCGCTGGGCCGACGTCGTGGTGGCCGACTACAACCACTGGTTCGACCCGCACGCGCTGCTCTTCGCGCTGGCGCAGGACGAGGAGTGGCGCGTCGCGCTGCTGGTCGACGAGGCGCACAACCTGCTGGAGCGCGCGCGGGCGATGTATTCCGGCGCGCTCGACGGCGCCGCATTGCGTCGGGCCGTCGCGATGGCGCCGCGCGCCGTGGCCGCACCGCTGCGTGCCGTGCAGCGCGAGTGGGCGGTCGCCGGGCGCGCGAGCCAAGCCGAGGACGCGGCCAGCCGCTTCCGCACCCAGGTGCCCGACGGGCTGACGCAGGCCGTGCGCCAGTCGGTGGTGGCGCTGACCGAACACCTCGCACAGGACCCGGCCGCAGCGGACGGGCCGCTGCACGCGAGCTTCTTCGAGCTGCTGCAACTGGACCGGCTGATCGAGGACTTCGACAGCGACTTCCTGCTGGAAGTGGCGGGGGATGCCGACGGCGGCTGCCTGGCCGTGCGCAACCTCGTGCCGGCGACACCGCTGCGCGGGCGCTGGGCCGCGGCACATGCCGGCGTCGCCTTCTCCGCCACCTTCGCGCCCTTCGACTTCTACCGCGACACGCTGGGCCTGCCGGCGCGCACCGCGACGCTGGACGTGCCCTCGCCCTTCGGCCCCGAGCAGCTCGAGTTGCACATCGCCGACGGCCTGTCGGGCCGCGCGCGTCATCGCGCGCGGGCGCTGCCGCAGCTGGTGCGCGCGGTGGGAGCGCGCTGCCGCGAGCGGCCCGGCAACTACCTGGTCTTCCTGGGCAGCCTGGACTATGTGGCCGCGTTCTCGGCGGCGCTGGCGCGCGCGCAGCCGGGCCTGCCCGTGTGGACGCAGACGCCCGCCATGGATGCCGGCGCCCGGCGCGCCTTCATCGACCGCTTCGCGCCGGGCGGCCACGGCGTGGGCGTGGCGGTGCTCGGCGGCGCCTTCGGCGAAGGGGTGGACCTGCCGGGCGACCGCCTGGTGGGCGTGTTCATCGCGGGACTGGGGCTGCCGCCGCACGACGCCTTCAACGAGCAGGTGCGCCAGCGCATGGACGCGCGCTTCGGCGCCGGCTACGACTACACCTACCTCTATCCGGGGCTGCAGAAAGTGGCGCAGGCCGCCGGGCGGGTGATCCGCACCGAGACCGATCGCGGCGCGCTCTTCCTGCTCGACGACCGTTTCCGCGACCCCGCGGTGCAGGCGCTGCTGCCCGCGTGGTGGGCGGTGGAGCGGGCGCTGGCGACGCCGGGCCTGGCCGGACCCGCCCGCTGACTCTTCAGACGAAAAGTGCCTGCAGCGCCCGCCGGTCGGGCGTGAGTAGCTATGAAAAAGATAGCGTTCGAGTTCAGAGCATCGAATCCGGCGCCAGCGGCCCGATCACCTTGAGCAGCATGCGCAGGCCCACGCTCGCGTCGGGTTCGCTGTGTGCGTCCTTCAACCCGCTGCCCTGCGGCGCGCGCCAGACCAGGCCGGGCCCGTCGGGGTTCTTCTCGACGTGCCAGGCGCCTTCACGCAGGCTGGTCTCGATGAGGTCGGTCGCCTGCTTCGACAGCGCGGTGCTGCGGATCAGCAGCGCGATCTCGGTGTTCTGTTCCTGCGAGCGCAGGTCGAGGTTCATCGAGCCCACGACCAGCAGCCGGCCGTCGAGCACCAGCACCTTCGAATGCAGCATGGCGCGCGATTCGCCCGTGACGCCGGCGCCGGAGGCGCCCAGTGCGCTGCCGACGGTGGCCTGTTCGCTGCGCATCTCGTACAGCTCGATGCCCATCTCCAGCATCTCGTCGCGGTGGCGCGCATAGCCCACGTGGGCGATGGGCGCGTCGTTGGAAGCCAGCGAGTTGGTCAGCACGCGGATGCGCACCCCGCGGGCACGCGCATCGGCGAAGGCCTTCTTGATCTCAGGACCCGGCACGAAGTAGGGCGAGATGATGAGCAGGTCGCGCCGGGCCTGGCCGATGAACTGCAGCAGGCCCTCGACCACCGTCTCGCCGGTGGGCAGTTCGCCGGCCGGGGGGCGCGGTGCGCTGGGCGCAGGGCCCGCGGCGGCCTGGGCGTCGGCCGCGATCTTGGCGGGGCCGTCGGCGATCAGGGTGGCGGGCGCCCAGGTGAAGGGCAGGGTCTTCAGGTCCAGCGCCTTCTGGTCCCACACGCGGGCGCGGCGCTGGGCATCGGCCTGCGCCTTGGCGCCATCGTCCTCGAAAGCGCCGCCCGAGGGCCGCGGCTCGCCGTCGGGTGGCTTGGGTGCGTCGGAGGAGCCCTTGCCTTGGTCGCGGTCGGCGCGCGCCTTCTCGCGGATCTTGTCGAGCTCCTCACGGCTGACCAGCGACTGCACCGGGTAGGCGCGCTCGTTGTTCCAGTAGCTGTCGAAGCTTTTGGACATCTCGCGCACCACCGGCCCGGCGGCCAGCACGTCGAGGTCGACGAAGTTGCCGGCGTCGCCGTGGCCGAAGTAGGCGTCGCCCAGGTTGCGTCCGCCGGTGATGCCCATCGCGTTGTCGGCGATGAACAGCTTGTTGTGCATGCGCTGCTGGATGCGCTTGGCATCGCCCAGCGAGTTCAGGACGCGGCCGATGGTGGAGGAGCGGGCGCCGGCGAGCGGGTTGAACAGCCGCACCTCGATGTTCTTTTCGTAGGCCAATTGAAGGACCAGCGCGTTGCGGCCGGTGCTGTGGAAGTCGTCGACGAGGATGCGCACGCGCACGCCGCGGGCCGCCGCCTCACGCACGCTGCGCATGAGGCGGCCGGTGCTGGCGTCGGCATGGATGGCGTAGTACTGGAGGTCCAGCGTCTTCTGGGCGCCGTCGACCAATGCCAGCCGGGCGCCGTAGGCCGACTGCGGGCCATCGAGCAGCGCGAAGCCCGAAGCCGCGGCGGCCGTGCCCCGCCGCGCTGCGACCAGGTCGCCGAGCGTGGTTCCCGCTGGCGAGGCGAGGGCCACCGATTCCGGCCGATCCACATTCTTGGGAAGTTCCGCGCAGGCCGTCATGGCCAGGGCGATCAGGAGGCTGGCACTTGCGCGCAGGGCGGTGGGCAGCCAGCGCCCGGTGGCGCGCGGTCGAGGGGGCATGGCGGGGAGTCGGGGTGGAACGGACCCCGGGTATAGCAAGCGCCGCACGGCGTCCATGTCGGACAACCGTGCGCGCGCAATGCAGCCGCCGCCGCGTCGTGGGTGGGCGCGGGATCAGGCGGTGCCGAGGCTCTCCCAGCGTTCCAGCGCGGCCAGCAGCTCGTCCTCGATCTGGGCGCGGCGGGTGGCCAACTGCGCGGCACGCGCCGGGTCGGTGCCGTAGAGGGCGCCGCCGCCCTTTGCCAGCGTCTCGTCGATGGTCTTCTGCTCGGCCTCAAGGGCGGCGATGCGTTCGGGCAGGGCGTCGAGCTCGCGCTGTTCCTTGTAGCTGAGCTTCTTGCGCACGCTCGCCGGGGCCACGGGCGCCGGCGCCGGCGCCTGCACAGGGGCGGGGGTGGATGAGGCCTTGGGCGCCGGGGTCGCCAGGCGCGCCTCGGCGGCCTGCGCGATCTCGCGCGCGCGGCGCGACTGGATCAGCCAGTCCTGCACGCTGCCCTCGTACTCGCGCCAGCGGCCGTCGCCCTCGAAGGCGATGGTGCTGGTGACGACGTTGTCGAGGAAGGTCCGGTCGTGGCTCACCAGGAAGACCGTGCCTTCGTAGCTCTGCAGCAGGTCTTCGAGCAGCTCGAGCGTGTCGATGTCCAGGTCGTTGGTCGGCTCGTCGAGCACCAGCACGTTGGCTGGTCGGGCAAAGAGGCGTGCCAGCAGCAGGCGGTTGCGTTCGCCGCCGCTGAGCGAGCGCACGGGCGAGTTGGCGCGGGCGGGCGAGAACAGGAAGTCCGACAGGTAGCTCTTGACGTGCTTGCGCTGGTTGCCGATCTCGATCCACTCGCTGCCGGGGCTGATGAAGTCTTCCAGGGGAGCGTCGAGATCCAGCGCCTCGCGCATCTGGTCGAAGTAAGCGACTTCGAGGTTGGCACCGCGGCGCACCTTGCCGCTGTCGGGCGCGAGCTCGCCCAGGATGAGCTTGAGCAGCGTGGTCTTGCCGGCGCCGTTGGGGCCGATGAGACCGACCTTGTCGCCGCGCAGGATGGTGGCGCTGAAATCGCGCACGATGGGCCGGCCGCCGTACGACTTGTTCACCTCCGTGAGCTCCGCGACGATCTTCCCGCTGGGCAGGCCGCTGGCGACGTCCATCTTGACGCTGCCCAGCGCTTCGCGCCGGCTCGCGCGTCGGCGGCGCAGGTCTTCCAGACGGCCGATGCGGCTTTGGCTGCGTGTGCGGCGTGCCTCGACGCCCTTGCGCACCCACACCTCTTCCTGGGCCAGCAGCTTGTCGGCCTTGGCGTTGATGACCGCTTCCTGCGCCAGCTGCTCGTCCTTCTGCACAAGGTATTGCGCAAAGTTGCCGGGGTAGGAGCGCAGGTGGCCGCGGTCGAGCTCGATGATGCGGGTGGCGACGCGGTCGAGGAAGGCGCGGTCGTGGGTGATCGTCACCACGCTGCCCTTGAAGTCGATCAGCAGCTGCTCGAGCCACTCGATCGAGTCGAGGTCCAGGTGATTGGTGGGTTCGTCGAGCAGGAGCACATCCGGTGCGGAGACCAGCGCCTGTGCCAGCGCCACCCGCTTGCGCGTACCGCCCGAGAGGTCGCCCACGCGCGCTTGCGGGTCGAGGTGCAGGCGGTGCAGGGTTTCGTCGACGCGCTGCTCCCAGTTCCACGCGTCGAAGGCTTCGATCTGCGACTGCAGTGCGTCGAGGTCTACGCCGTCCGCAGCAGCAAGGTATTCGTCACGCAGGGCCACCACGTGCGCCAAACCGGCGCTGGCGGCCTGGAAGACGGAGGCGTTGGCGTCGAGCACCGGCTCCTGGGCCACATAGGCCACGCGAAGGCCGGTCTGCAGCTGCAGCGTGCCGTCGTCGGGCTTTTCGAGGCCACCGAGGATCTTCAGGAGGGAGGACTTGCCCGCGCCGTTGCGGCCGATGAGGCCGATGCGTTCGGCCTCGAGCAGCGCAAAGTCCGCGTGGTCGAGCAGCGCGACGTGGCCGAAGGCCAGTTGCGCATCGAGGAGAGTGATGAGAGCCATGTGAGGCAAATTATCCCGGGGCGCCCGGTGCCGCATGGGTCAGGCGATCCATCCCTCCAGTGCAACGGCGAGCGCGGCGCGCCCTGTCATGTGCGAAGCTCCTCAGCCGCTCCTCGTAGCCGCAAGGCTTTTCAATTCTTCAGAACAAGTGTGCGTGCACGGCGTGAAAACTGGCATATACTGGCGGGCTCGACTGACAACGCGCAAGCGGCGAGGTGCTCTGAAAAGCAGCTCGAAGGTTCGAGGAAGCAAATTCAAAAACAACTTGATGAGCCTCCAGAAACCGTGTCATAATCGCAGGCTCGGCTGAAACGAGGTAGTTGCTGAAAGCGGCTGGCGAGTTTAGGTTGAGTGGGGTGGTTGAGTTGATCGTTGATCAGCGCAAAGACCCCGGAAGTTGACAGGTCTTCTAAAAACGTGTGATAATCGAAGGCTTCGCTGATCGCGGCGAGTCGGGCAAAACGAGATAA
>JAFEEH010000260.1 GCA_018241185.1 Pseudomonadota bacterium
CGCCGCCACCAGGGCCAGCAGCTCCTTCACGTCCCGCGCGGGCAACGAGGGTGGCACCACTAGGAAGTAGGAGAACTCGCCGGCCGAACTGAGCGGCGTGAAATCCTTGAAGGGATCGAAGGGCGGGTTCGGACGCAAGGAGGGAACGGCCACCATCGTGGTGTTCGTGCCCATCAGGAACACGTTGCCGTCCGCCGGTGCGCGCTGGACTTCCATGGCGGCGATGACGCCGTCGGCGCCGGGCTTGTTGTCGACCACGACCTGTTGGCCCAGGTGGCGTCCGATGCCCTCGGCAATGATGCGGGTCATCACATCGGCACCGCTGCCGGCCGGGAAGCCGACCACCAGTCGCAGCGGACGGGTCGCGAAGGCGGTAGGCACCGCTTGGGCGGACACGACGGCGCACCAGGCGGACGCCATCGAGGCAAGAAGAAGCCGTCTTCTGTTCATCGTCTGTCTCCGTCGAGTTCTTGTGAGCACGCCGGAAAGGTCCGAAGCGGGCTCGCGGCCGCATTGTGCGAACGACGGCACCTGTCCCGTACCCCGAAATTCCGATGTCTGTCATCGGAGGACCGCACGCGGCGGATTCAACGCGAGGCGGCGGCGTCGTCGTGCAAGGGGCTGTGGCCGAGCTCAGTGGCCACCAATTGGCGCAGCCACACCAGCCCTGGGTCGTGGTGCAGCCGGCGATGCCAGAACTGCCGGACCTCGCAGTCCGGGAAACGCACGGGGGCGGCATGCATGCGGAACCGGCCATCGTGGCACATCAGTCGCGCGAGTCCTTCCGGCACCACGGCGACCAGATCGCTGCCCGCCAGCACCGGCGCCGCGGCAGCGAGGCTCGACAACTCGATGGCGACCCGATGCCGGATGCCCAGGTGGCGCAGCACGGGTTCGTAGAGTTGCGGGTATCCGCCTTCCGTGCCGACGACGGCATGGTCCAGTTGGGCGAAGAGCGCCTGCGTCAGGGCTCCGTCTGTCAGCGCGGGATGGTCGGCACGCGCCACGCAGACCAGCGGCTGCGCGGCGTAGAGTCGCTGCTGGTAGAGCGTGCTGTCCGAAAACTCGGGGAAGTAGCCCACCGCGAGTTCCACCTCGCCTCGCTCGAACAGCGCCAGCCGCTGGGACGCTGCGCCGGCCATCACGCGCAGTTGCACGCCGGGCGCCACCCGGCGCAGCACCGACAGCAGGCGCGGCGCAAAAAGCATCTGGCCCAGTTCGCCGAAGAGAAGGAGGAAGGTCCGTTGCTGCGTCGCTGGGTCGAAGGCAGCCCGCGACAGGATGGTGTCGCGGATGGCCGCCATCACCTCGGCCAGGGGCGCCTGCAGGGCCAGGGCACGCGGCGTCGCTTCCACGCCGTGCGGGCGCTTGATGAAAAGTTCGTCGTCGAAGAGCGAGCGAAGCTTCACCAGCGCGGCGCTCACCGTGGATTGGCTCAGGCCCAGGCGCTGGGCGGCGTGGGTCACGTTGCGCTCGGCCAGGAGGGCATCGAGCACGCGCAGCAGATTCAAGTCGAGGTCGTGCAGCGTCACTGGCGGTCTTCGGAGGTCGTGCCCACCTGACGGCGCTTGAAGCGGCAACCGCCTGTCAGCATGGTGCTCAGTCGACCTTGGCGCCCGTCGCTTTCACCACCTGCTCGTACTTGGCCAGTTCGTTCTTCATGAGCGTGCCGAACTGTTCGGGCGTCGTCGGCACGGGCTCGGCGAAGAGCAGGGCGAAGCGGGACTTCGTCTCGGGTGCGTTCAGCGCCGCCACAAAGGCGCGGTTGAGCCTGTCGACCACGTCCTTCGGCGCGCCGGCGGGTGCGACCAGGCCCCACCAGGTGTCGATCGAGAAGCCCTTGAGCGTGTCGGCCACCGGGGGCGTGTCGGGCAGGAAGGGGCTGCGCTGCAGGGTGGTGACGGCAATGGCCTTGAGCTTGCCGGCCTTGATGTTGGGCGCCGCGGTGGCGAGGTTGTCGAAGTTGAAGTCGACCTGCCCCGACAGCAGCGCCAGCTGCGCCGGGTTGCCGCCGTTGTAGGGGATGTGCACGGCAAAGATGCCGGCGGCCTTCTTGAACATCTCGCCCGCCAGGTGCCCGGCGCTGCCGTTGCCGCCGCTGCCGTAGTTGAGCTTGCCGGGGTTGGCCTTGGCGTAGGCGATCAGGTCCTTGAGCGAGTTGATCTTCAGGCGCTGCGCCGTGTCGGCGTTCATCACCAGCACGTTGGGCACGCGGACCATCTGCGTGATGGGCGCGAAGTCCGTCGCCGCGTTGAAGGGCATCTTCGAATAGAGCCATGGGTTCACCGCGTTGGTGGCCGTGGCCGCAATGCCGATGGTCAGGCCGTCGGGCGCAGCCTTGGCCACCATGTCGGCGCCGATGTTGCCGCCCGCGCCGGGCTTGTTGTCGATGATGACCGGGCTGCCCAGTGCATCTTTCACGCGCTCGGCCAGCGCGCGCGCCGTGATGTCGATGGGGCCGCCGGCGGCGTAGGGCACGACGAGACGCACGGTGTGTTGCTGCGCGTGCGCGGACGTGGCGAGGGACACGAAGCCACCCAGCGCGAGGGCCGCGGCGGTGAGGGAAGACAAGAGGGTGTTGCGTTGCATGGTGCCGACGATTGTCCGCACACGACGCGCCATCCGCAGCGCGGCTATCCCTGATGTCCCTTGCCCGCGGACAGCTTCAGGGGAGTGCCTTGTCCGCCTCGGTCGTGAACGCGTCGGCGTAGAACTCGTCCTCTGGCAGACCGCCCTCGGCGACATAGTCGCGCTTGGCCGATTCGACCACGATGGGCGCGCCGCAGGCATACACCTGGTGGCCCGACAGATCGGCGATGTCTTCCAGCACCGCGCGGTGGACGAAGCCGGTGCGTCCGGTCCAGTTGTCCTCGGGCGTCGCGGTCGAGACGACCGGCACATAGCGCAGGTTGGGCATCTCGGCCAGGCGCTCGCGCAGCCAGCCGTCCATGTACAGGTCCTCGGGCCGGCGGCCCCCCCAGTACAGCACCGCGGGCCGGTCGATGGCCTTGAACTTCATGTGCTCGATCAGCGCCTTGATCGGCGCGAAGCCGGTGCCCGAGGCGAGCATCACGACCGGCTTGTCCGAGTCCTCGCGCAGGAAGAAGCTGCCGTAGGGCCCTTCGATGCGAAGGATTTCCTTCTCCTTCATCGTGCCGAACACGTGGTCGGTGAACTTGCCGCCCGGCATGTGGCGGATGTGCAGCTCGATGCCGGTGCCCGGCTCGGCCAGCGTGTGCGGCGCGTTGGCCATCGAGTAGCTGCGCCGCGCGCCGTCGCGCAGGATGAATTCGACGTACTGCCCGGCGTGGAACTGCAGCGGTTCGCCGGCCGGCAATTGCAGGCGCACCATCATCACGTCGTGCGACTGCTTCGTCAGCGCCAGCACGCGGGCCGGCATCTTGCGGATCGGGAAGGCGCCGGCCTCGGTGACTTGGCGCGACTCGAGCACCACGTCGCTGGTGGGGTGCGAGCGGCAGGTGAGGATGTAGCCGGCGAGCTCTTCGTCGGCGGACAGGGCCTTCCTCTGGTGCGCCTCCATCGTCACGGTGCCCGACAGCTTCTTGCACTTGCAGGAGCCGCAGGCGCCGTCCTTGCAGCCGTAGGGCAGGCCGATGCCCTGGCGGATGCCGGCGGCGAGGATGGTCTCTTCGCCGCTCACCGTGAAGGCGCGGCCGCTGGGTTCGACGGTGACGGAAAAGCCCGCATCGTGGGGCGCGGCAAGGCTCATGGGTATTCTTCGGCTCGGTCTTCGACAGGGAACCCGGGATTTTGCCTTCAAACATGAACCCCCTCGGCGCGCTGCCCGCGCGCTTCCGGCGCGGGCGCCTGCTCGTGGTCGGCTGCGGCGACGTCGGCCTGCGCGTGCTGCGTCAGCTCGGCGGCCGCATGCAGGTGCTGGCGCTGACGTCCAGTCCTTCGCGCGTGCCCGCGTTGCGCGCCGCAGGTGCGTCGCCGCTCCTGGGCGATCTCGATGCGCCGGCAAGCCTGCGCCGCCTCGCGGGCCTGGCCACGCGCGTGCTGCACCTGGCGCCGCCGCCGGCCGGCGAGACAGCGGAAGCTCGCGATGGCCGCACCCTCGCGCTGGCCCATGCGCTGCGCCGGCGCTCGCCGCCCTGGGCGCTGGTCTACGGCTCGACCACCGGCGTGTACGGCGACTGCGCCGGCGCACGCATCGACGAGACCCGCCGCTTGCAGGCCGGCACCCTGCGCGCGCAGCGACGCGTGGATGCCGAACGCATCGTGCGTCACCTGGGCCGCAGCGCCGGCGTGCGCACCAGCATCCTGCGCATTCCCGGCATCTACGCACCCGACCGCGAGGGCGGCACGCCACGCGCACGCCTGCTGCAGGCCACGCCCGTGCTGCGCGCCGAGCACGACGTCTACACCAACCACATCCATGCCGACGACCTCGCACGCGCCTGCATCGCCGCGCTCTTCCGTGGCCGGCCGCAGCGCGCGGTGAACGCCAGCGACGACACCGACCTGAAGATGGGCGACTACATGGACCTCGCCGCCGATCTGTACCGCCTTCCGCGGCCGCCGCGCATCGACCGCGACGAAGCGCACCGCCAGATGTCGACGCAGCGTCTGAGCTTCATGAACGAGTCGCGGCGGCTGGACAACACGCGCCTGAAACGAGAGCTGAAGCTGCGTCTACGGTACCCCACAGTGCGGCAGGGCCTGGACACCTGATCCCGAATGCGCAGCGCAGCGATCGCCTCCGGCGCAGCGCAGGATGCCGGAATCGAACCCTCGCCCACGCGGCCGCGTGGGCGATTCCATCACCGCCAAGGGCGCGCCGGTTCGATTCCGTGCGCGAAGGCCCAAAAGCAAAGGCCCGCCAAAGGCGGGCCAAGCTTTTTGGTGCCGGAGGCCGGAATCGAACCGGCACGCCTTGCGGCGGGGGATTTTGAGTCCCCTGCGTCTACCAATTTCACCACTCCGGCACGGAGCGCAAAGACAGCTCAAAATTATGGCACAGTGCCCCGGCCGTACCCGCGCTTCGGCTGGCCTTTGCGCCCGTCGGGCGAAGCAGGCGGCCACACCACAAAACCCATGACCCATTCCTATCCGACGATCGAAGACGCGATCGGCAACACGCCGCTGGTGGCGCTGCAGCGCATCGACGCCACCGAGAACGCGGCCCGCGGCAACGTGATCCTGGCCAAGCTTGAGGGCAACAACCCGGCGGGCTCCGTGAAGGACCGCCCGGCGCTGTCGATGATCCGGCGTGCCGAGGAGCGCGGCGAGATCCAACCTGGCGACACGCTGATCGAGGCCACCTCGGGCAACACCGGCATCGCGCTGGCGATGGCCGCGGCCGTGAAGGGCTACCGCATGGTGCTGATCATGCCGGAGGACCTGTCTGTCGAGCGTGCGCAGACCATGAAGGCCTTCGGCGCCGAACTCATCCTCACGCCCAAGAGCGGCGGCATGGAGTACGCACGCGACCTGGCCGAGCAGATGGTCGGCCAGGGCAAGGGCCGCGTGCTCGACCAGTTCGCAAACCCCGACAACCCGCGCATCCACTACGAGACCACCGGCCCCGAGTTGTGGGAACAGACGGGCGGGCGCATCACGCACTTCGTGAGTGCCATGGGGACCACCGGCACCATCACCGGCGTGTCGCGCTTCCTGAAGGAGAAGAACCCCGAAGTGCGCATCGTCGGCGCCCAGCCCGACGAGGGTTCCCGCATCCCCGGCATCCGCAAGTGGCCGCAGGAGTACCTGCCCAAGATCTACGAGCCCAGCCGCGTGGACGAACTCGTGTACGTCAGCCAGGACGACGCCGAGGAACTCGCCCGCCGCCTCGCGCGCGAGGAAGGCATCTTCGGCGGCATCTCGGCCGCCGGCGCGCTGTGGGTGGCCCTGCAGGTCGCGAAGAAAGTGGAGAACGCGACCATCGTCTTCGTCGTGTGCGATCGAGGCGATCGCTACCTCTCGACCGGCGTGTTTCCGGCCTGATCCGGTGCTTTAAACAAAAAAGGCCTGCAGCGCCCGCCCCGTCTGCGCAAGCAGCTATCAAAAGAGTAGCAAAACGATGAATCTGCCCAAGTTCTGCCCCGCCTGCGCGACCCCGCTCGAATGGATCGAGATGATGGAGGACGGCGGCCCCAAGGCGCGCCTGCGCTGCCCGGCCTGCGGCCACACGCACTGGAACAACCCCACGCCCGTGCTGGCCGCCATCGTCGAATACCGCGGCCAGGTGCTGCTGGCCCGCAACGCGGCCTGGCCGGCGAAGATGTTCGCGCTCATCACCGGCTTCATGGAAGCCGGCGAGACACCGGAGGAGGGCGTGGCGCGCGAGGTGAAGGAGGAGACCAACCTCGACGTCAGTGCCCTGAAGATCGTCGGCGCCTACGACTTCCAGCGCATGAACCAGGTCATCATCGCCTACCACGTGGTGGCCGACGGCGAGGTGAAGCTCTCGCCCGAACTGGTGGACTACCGCCTCTACGACCTGCCCGACCTGCGATGCTGGCCCGCCGGCACGGGCTATGCCTTGGCAGACTGGCTGCGCACGCGCGGCCACGAGCCGGTCTTCTTCACGGCGCAGGAGAACGAAGAGCGCCGGCGCGGGCTGAACTGAGGCCTCACGGGACGCCCATGGACGACGCATCGCCCCCCCTCCAGATCGACCGCGAGATCGACACGCGCGGGCTGAACTGCCCGCTGCCGATCCTCAAGGCCAAGAAGGCGCTGAATGACATGCAAAGCGGCCAACTGCTCAAGGTCGTGGCCACCGACCCGGGTTCTCTGCGGGATTTCGAGGCCTTTGCGCGCCAGACTGGCCACGGACTCGTCGACCAGCAGACGGTCGGCGCCGAGTTCATCCATGTGTTGAGGCGCAGGTGATGCCCCCCACCGATGGCCCGTCGCCGATGCGCCGTCGGGCGCCCTGGTTGCTGGGCGCCGTGGCGTTGGCTCTG
Source organism: Pseudomonadota bacterium (assembly GCA_018241185.1). Classification (GTDB taxonomy): domain Bacteria; phylum Pseudomonadota; class Gammaproteobacteria; order Burkholderiales; family Burkholderiaceae_C; genus Xenophilus. The sequence continues at coordinate 6,933 of JAFEEH010000260.1, forward strand.
CTCGCGGTGTTCGGCGGCGCCGCCTCGCTGGCACAGAAGCCGGCCCCTGCCGCCGGGCCGGTGCCCATGGCCGTGCTCGGCGACTCCAACACCCATTCCTACCAGGACAGGGTGTCCTTTCCGCCGGGCAGCGGGCTGCGCGGCGGCCCCTTCCAGGATCGCACCTTCCAGTGGACCGAGGTGCTGGCGCGCCTGCGGGCAGGTGTGATCGACCCGGGGCCGTGGGAGATCGTCGGCCAGAACCGCGTCGTCGCGACGCTCGGCGAACTGGCGGACGTGCCGGGCGCCCGCTCGCCGCGCAAGCAGGATTACCGCTACAACTTCGCGTCCTCGGGCGCAGGCTGCAGTGCACTGACCCAGGGGATCCACCGCCAGGTCCAGCCGCTTCTGTACACCATGGGGCAGGACGCGCCGCGCTGGCGGCAGGGCGTTGTCATCGTGCGCATCGGCCTGGTGGACATGGCCGACCCTGCGTTTCTCGACCAGCTGTCCCGCGACCCGGCGGCTCCAGCCCAGCAGCATGTGATCAGCGTGTGCCTGGATCGGGTCGGTCGTGCCGTGCAGATGATCCGGGCGGCTCATCCGCAGACCCACATCGTGCTCGTGGGCGTCTTCGACGACAGCAACGATCCGATCAACTTCGGCCGCTGGCATTCACGTGCTGCGCTCGACAACATCTCGCGCGGCCTGGACCGCTACGACACCGGCCTGCGCGAGCTTGCGGCCAGGACAGCTGACGCCAGCTTCTTCGACGACCGAGCATGGTTCCGCGACCAATGGGGCGCGCGTGGCCCGGACGGCAAGCCCGCTTACCGGGACGTGAACATCGGCGATCGCCTCACGGTCACCTTGTCGCTCGGCGATGCGCCGTCGCACGCCCTGGTGAGCGACGACCACTGGGGCCTGGTCGTCAACGTGAAGTGGGCGCAGGCCATGAGCCGGCACCTGGCCTCGGTCGGGTTGCCGGTCAAGCCCATCGACGACACCGAGGCGCAGCGCTTCATCGAGGCGCAACTGCGCTGATGGCGTCGGCACCCGAAAAGCAGAAGGCCGCCGGCCCGGACGGGCTGCGGCGGCCTTCGGACCGGGGCGGGCTCAGAGGCTGAGCGTCTTCAGGTACTCGCGGAAGGAGCCGCCCACTTCCGGATGTGCCAGCGCCAGTTCCACCGTCGCCTGCAGGAAGCCTTCCTTGGCACCGCAGTCGTAGCGCGTGCCCTTGTAGGCGTAGGCGTAGACGTTCTCCTTCTTCAGCAGCGAGGCGATGCCGTCGGTGAGCTGGATCTCGCCGCCCGCGCCCTTGGGCTGGTTGCGGATCTCGTCGAACACGCCGGGCGTGAGGATGTAGCGGCCCGCCACGCCCAGACGCGAGGGCGCCTTCTCGGGCGAGGGCTTCTCGATCATTGCCGTCACCTTGGTGATGTCGTCGCCCTTGGATTCGCCGGCCACGATGCCGTAGCGCCTGACCTGGTCCAGCGGCACTTCCTGCACGGCGAGCACCGAGCCGCCGAGGTTGTTGTAGGTGCGGACCATCTGCGCCAGCACGCCTTCGCCGCCCTCGGGGCCGACCATCAGGTCATCGGCCAGCAGCACGGCGAAGGGCTGGTCGCCCACCAGGTGCTCGGCGCACAGCACGGCGTGGCCCAGGCCGAGCATGCGCGGTTGGCGCACATAGGAACAGGTCATGTCGTCGGGCGCGACCGAGCGGGCGATGTGCAGCAGCGCGTCCTTGCCGCTGGCCTCGAGCTGGCTCTCCAGCTCGTAGGCGGTGTCGTAGTGGTCCTCGATGGCGCGCTTGTTGCGGCCGGTGACGAAGATCATGTCGCGGATGCCGGCCGCGTAGGCCTCCTCGACCGCGTACTGGATCAGGGGCTTGTCGACCACCGGCAGCATTTCCTTGGGCTGGGCCTTGGTGGCCGGCAGGAAGCGGGTGCCGAAACCGGCGACGGGGAAGACCGCCTTGCGGATGCGCATCGAAGTGGGCATGGGTCAAGAATGAGTAAGAAGGTTTTACTTTGACGAATTCACCATGGTAGCCAGTCCGGGTGAACCCTGGCTGTCAGCCGAGACGCAAAACCTGACTTTTTAGGCGTTCCAGCGTCGTGCTGAAGTCGGCCAGGCGCTGCCGCTCCTGCTCGATCACGGCCGCGGGCGCCCGTGCGACGAAGCTCTCGTTGCCCAGCTTGCCGTTGGCCTTGGCGATCTCGCCCTCGATACGCGCAATTTCCTTGCCCAGGCGCGCACGTTCGGCGGCCACGTCGATCTCCACGTACAGCGCCAGCCGCGCACCGCCCACCACCGCCACGGGGGCGGCTTGCGCGGCGGCCGTCCATGCCGCTTCGTCGTCGAAAACCTTGAGCTCGCTCAACTTCGCCAGCGCCTGCAGCACCGGCGCTGCGCCGCGCAGGAACTCGGCCTCGGCCGGCGTTTCCGCCAGAGCGTACAGCGGCAGGCGCTGGGCCGGCGAGACGTTCATCTCGCCGCGCAGGGTGCGGCAGGCCGCCACCAGCGACTTGAGCTTGGCCACATGGGCTTCCGCCGCCTCATCGATCTTCTCGGGCTGGGCGACGGGGTAGGGCGCCACCATGACCGACGGCCCGGCCCGGCCAGCGACCGGGGCCAACTTCTGCCAGAGCTCCTCGGTGATGAAAGGGATGACCGGGTGCGCCAGGCGCAGCAGCGTCTCCAGCGTGCGGATCAGCGTGCGGCGCGTGGCGCGCTGCTCGGCCTCGCTGCCGGTCTGGATCTGCACCTTGGCGATCTCCAGGTACCAGTCGCAGAACTCGTCCCAGGCGAACTGGTAGATGGCGTTGGCGACGTTGTCGAGGCGGTACTCCTCGAAGCCCTTGGCCACTTCCGCTTCCACGCGCTGCAGCTGCGAAGCGATCCAGCGGTCGGCCTGGCTGAAGCGCATGTAGCCGTGGAAGGGGCCACCGGGCTGGCATTCGGCCTTGGTGTGTTCCTGCAGGCCGCAGTCCTGGCCTTCGCAGTTCATCAGCACGAAGCGCGTCGCGTTCCAGAGCTTGTTGCAGAAGTTGCGGTAGCCCTCGCAGCGCTTGGAGTCGAAGTTGATGCTGCGCCCCAGCGAGGCCAGCGCCGCGAAGGTGAAGCGCAGCGCATCGGCGCCATAAGCGGGAATGCCTTCGGGGAATTCCTTCTCCGTCTGCTTGCGCACCTTGGGCGCGGTCTCGGGCTTGCGCAGGCCGGTGGTGCGCTTGTCCAGCAGAGGCGCGAGCGCGATGCCGTCGATCAGGTCGACCGGGTCGAGCACGTTGCCCTCGGACTTGCTCATCTTCTGGCCCTGCGCGTCGCGCACCAGGCCGTGGATGTAGACGTCCTTGAACGGCACCTGGCCCGTGAAGTGCTTGGTCATCATGATCATCCGGGCGACCCAGAAGAAGATGATGTCGTAGCCGGTGACCAGCACCGTCGAAGGCAGGTAGAGCGACAAGTCCTGCGTCTGCTCGGGCCAGCCCAGCGACGAGAAGGGCACCAGGGCCGACGAGTACCAGGTGTCCAGCACGTCCTCGTCGCGGCGAAGCTGCTTGCCGGGGGCCTTGGCCTGCGCCTCGGCCTCGTCGTGCGCGACGTAGACGTTGCCTTCCTCGTCGTACCAGGCCGGGATCTGGTGGCCCCACCAGAGCTGGCGCGAGATGGTCCAGTCCTGGATGTTCTCCATCCAGTGGTTGTAGGTGTTGACCCAATTCTCGGGCACGAAGCGCACCTCGCCCGACTTCACCGCGTCGATGGCCTGCTGCGCGATCGACTCGCCCTTGCGGCCCGGCTTGGTCATGGAGACGTACCACTGGTCGGTGAGCATCGGTTCGACCACGGCGCCCGAGCGGGCGCAGCGCGGCACCATGAGCTTGTGCTTCTTCACCTCGACCAGCAGGCCCATGGCCTCCAGGTCCGCCACGATGGCCTTGCGCGCCACGAAGCGGTCCATGCCGCGGTACTTTTCGGGCGCGTTGTCGTTGATGGTGGCGTCGAGCGCGAGCACACCCACCATCGGCAGGCCGTGGCGCTGGCCGACCGCGTAGTCGTTGTAGTCGTGGGCTGGCGTGACCTTCACGACGCCGGTGCCGAACTCCTTGTCGACGTAGGCGTCGGCGATGACGGGGATGAACTTGTCCACCAGCGGCAGCTTCACGCGCCGGCCCACCAGGTGCCGGTAGCGCTCATCCTCGGGATGGACCATCACGGCCGTGTCGCCGAGCATCGTCTCGGGGCGCGTGGTCGCGACCACCAGGTTGCCGCTGCCGTCTTCCAGCGGGTAGGCGATGTGCCAGAGCGAGCCGTCTTCCTCTTCGCTTTCAACCTCGAGGTCGCTCACCGAGGTCTTGAGCACCGGGTCCCAGTTGCCCAGGCGCTTGCCGCGGTAGATCAGGCCCTCTTCGTAGAGCTGCACGAAGGTCTGCGTGACCACCTTCGACAGCTTCTCGTCCATGGTGAAGTACTCGCGGCTCCAGTCCACCGTGTCGCCCATGCGGCGCATCTGCTGGGTGATGGTGTTGCCGGACTGCTCCTTCCACTCCCACACCTTGGCGACGAAGTTCTTGCGCGCCTCGGCGGGCGTCGGGCCCATCTCGTGGCGGCTGACGTTCTGGGCCTGCAGCTGGCGCTCGACCACGATCTGTGTCGCGATGCCGGCGTGGTCGGTGCCGGGCACCCACAGCGTGTTGGCGCCCGCCATGCGGTGGTAGCGCGTCAGGCTGTCCATGATGGTCTGGTTGAACGCATGGCCCATGTGCAGCGTGCCGGTCACGTTCGGCGGCGGCAGCTGGATGGCGAAGGAGGGCGCGCCATCCTTCGGCTGCTGCGTGCCGCGGAAACCCGCCCGCGCGTAGCCGCGCTGCTCCCATTCGGGGCCCCAGTGCGCCTCGATGGCGGCGGGTTCGAAGGACTTGGCGAGGGATTGCAGGCCGGGCTGGTTCGGGGTGTCGCTCATGGCGGGGGATCGGGGCAAGGTCGGGGCGGGCGGCGCCCGTGGGGCGCGGCCGGGGCCAGTGAGAGGGAAGCCCATGATTTTACCGGCGGGGGTTGCGCATGCGGCCGCAGCAGGGGCGCTGTAGATAATCCCGCGATGCTTTTCCTGCTCTCCCCGGCGAAGTCGCTGGACTACGACACGCCCGTGCCCGCCGGCCTGCCGGCCACGCAGCCGCATTTCGAGGCGCCCCGCGGCCCTTCGGTCGAGCTGATCAAGCTGCTGCGCGAGAAGTCGCCCCAGCAGGTGGGCGAGCTGATGCACCTGTCCGACAAGCTGTCGGCCCTCAACGTGGCGCGCTACGCCGCGTGGTCGGCGAAGTCGACCGACAAGAACGCGAAGCAGGCCGCGCTGGCCTTCGACGGCGACGTATACGGCGGCCTCGATGCCAAGTCGCTCAGCGCCGCGCAGCTCGGATGGGCGCAGGACCACCTGGTCATCCTCAGCGGCCTGTACGGCGTGCTGCGCCCGCTCGACCGCCTGCAGCCCTACCGGCTGGAGATGGGCACGCCGCTGGCCAACCGCCACGGCAAGGACCTGTACGCCTTCTGGGGCGCGCGCATCGCCGAGTACCTGAACGAACGCGCCGCGGCCGACCGCACGCCGGTGGTGGTCAACCTCGCCTCCCAGGAATACTTCCGTGCCGTCGACCGGCAGGTGCTGAAGGCCCGCGTCGTCGAATGCGTGTTCGAGGACTGGAAGAACGGCCAGTACAAGATCATCAGCTTCTTCGCCAAACGGGCGCGTGGCCTGATGGCGCGCTGGGCCGTTCTGCACAAGGCCGGCACGCCCCGCAAGCTCGAGGGCTTCGACCTCGAAGGCTATGCCTTTGCGCCGGCCGCCTCCACGCCCGAGCGCCTCGTCTTCCGCAGGAAGATCGCCTGACAGGAGGGAACGCCGCCATGCAACCGATCAGTCCCGAACTGCGTGAATGGATCGTGGCCCAGCTCGCCGCCGGCCATTCCGTCCCGGCGTTGCGCCAGTCGATGCACGCGGCCGGCTGGCGCGACGATGCGACCGACGCCGCGCTGGCCGAGGTGGAGCGCGCAGCCCGCGGCGACGCCGCCGCAGCGGCCGATGCGCCGGCGCGCACCGACATGCCCGGCCCGAACCTGGAGGAATCGCCGCTCTACCTCGATGCCGGCGACCGGCGGGTACAGGTCGTGCAGACCGTCAAGCACCCGCGCATCGTGGTGTTCGGCAACCTGCTGTCGGCCGAGGAGTGCGAGGCGCTGATCGCCGCCGCGCGCCAGCGCCTGTCGCGCTCGCTCACCGTCGAGACCAAGACCGGCGGCGAGACGCTGAACGTCGACCGCACCAGCGACGGCATGTTCTTCGAGCGCGGCGAGAACGAGGTGGTGCAGCGCATCGAGGCGCGCATCGCCACCCTGCTGAACTGGCCGCTGGATTTCGGCGAGGGCCTGCAGATCCTGCGCTACAGCCCCGGCGCGCAGTACCGGCCGCACTACGACTACTTCGACCCCAAGGAACCGGGCACGCCCACGATCCTGCGCCGCGGCGGCCAGCGCGTGGCCACGCTGGTGATGTACCTGCAGGAGCCGGAGCAGGGCGGTGCCACCACCTTCCCGGACATCGGCCTGGAGGTGGCGCCGGTGCGCGGCTCGGCCGTCTTCTTCAGCTACGACCGCGCCGATCCCGCCACCCGCACGCTGCACGGTGGCGCGCCGGTGCGGGCGGGCGAGAAGTGGGTCGCGACGAAGTGGCTGCGCGAGCGGACGTTCACTTGAAATCGGAATCGGACTGCCGGACGCAGAGGACGCAAAGGTTTCGCAGAAGACGCAAAACAGAAAGTCGAAAAGCTCTGCCTGACTCTTCTGCGTCCTCTGCGCTTCTTTGGTATTCGTTCTGCTTCCGGAAGTCCGAATTCAAATAAAAAAGCCCCTCAACGCCCGTCCCACCTGCGCGAGCAGCTATGAAAGTAATAGCAAACAACATCCCTATCGAGGTCGAGGACACGGGCGGCGACGGCCCTGCGGTGCTGCTGGTCATGGGCCTGGGCATGCAGCTCATTGCCTGGCCGGAGGCCTTCGTGCGCGGCTTGGCCGACGCGGGCTACCGCGTGCTGCGCCACGACAACCGCGACATCGGCCTGTCGCAGTACTTCGACGCCGCCGGCAGCCGCAACCTGCTGTGGGAGGTGCTGCGCCAGAAGTTCGGCCTGGCCGTGCGCGCGCCTTACAGCCTGCAGGACATGGCGCTCGATGCGCTGGGCGTGCTCGATGCGCTCGAGATCGACGAGGCCCATGTGATCGGCGTCTCGATGGGCGGCATGATCGCGCAGCGCATGGCGGCCACCGCGCCGCGGCGGGTGCGGACGCTGACCAGCGTGATGAGTTCCAGCGGTGCCGCCGGGCTGCCGGGCGCGCGGGGCGACGTCGGTGCGGCGCTCATGCGGCGCCCGAAGGACACGAGCGAGGCGGCGCTGGTCGAGCACACACTGGGCCTGGTGCGCCTGATCGCCAGCCCCGGCTGGCCCTTCGACGAAGCGGCAGCGCGCGAGCGCATCGCCACCGGCCTGCGGCGTTCCTACCACCCGGCGGGCGTGGTGCGCCAGATGCTCGCCATCGGCGCCGACACCGGTCGCCGCCCCGAGGTGCTGCCGCGCATCACCAGCCCGACGCTCGTCCTGCACGGCGACGCCGACCCGCTGGTGCCCATCGCCTGCGGGCAGGACACCGCGCGGCGCATTCCCGGCGCGCGCTTCACCGCCATTCCCGGGATGGCGCACGACCTGCCGGCCGGCGCGCTGCCGGTGCTGCTCTCGCACATCCTCCCCTTTCTCGCCTCGGCCTCGCGGCCCGCGCCATGAGCCTTTCCAATACCCCCGAAGGGTCGCAACTGGGCCGTGCATCGGCCTACGTCGACCACTACGACGCCTCGCTGCTCTTCCCCCTTTCCCGTACGCCGCAGCGCCTCGGGCTCGGCCTGCCGGCGCCGCTGCCGGGCCAGGCGCCGATGCTGCCCTTCTTCGGCGCCGACGTGTGGACCGCCTTCGAAGTGAGCTGGCTCAACCCCCGCGGCAAGCCGCAACTGGCCATCGCGCATTTCACCTTTCCGTGCGAGTCGCCCAACATCATCGAGAGCAAGTCCTTCAAGCTCTACCTCAACAGCTTCAACAGCAGCGCGTTCGCCGACGCCGAGGCGGTGCGCGAGCGCCTGCGGGCGGATCTGTCGGAAGCCGCATGGCGGGGCAGTGAGCGCACAGGCACCGTCGGCGTCAAGCTGCTGGCCCCCGACCATTTCGACCGCGAGGGCGTGGCCGAACTCGACGGTCTGGACCTCGACCGGCTGGACCTGGATTGCACCGTCTATGAGCCGGCGCCCGAGCTGCTCACTGCGGCATTCGACGAACCGCCCGTCAACGAGGTGCTCACCAGCCGGCTGCTCAAGAGCAACTGTCGCGTCACCGGCCAGCCCGACTGGGGCAGCGTGCAGATTCGCTACAGCGGCCCGGCCATCGACCAGGCCGGCCTGCTGCGCTACATCGTGAGCTTTCGCAACCACAACGAATTCCACGAGCCCTGCTGCGAGCGGATCTTCAGCGACATCATGGCGCGCTGCGCGCCCACCAAGCTGGCCGTGTACTGTCGCTACACCCGTCGCGGCGGACTCGACATCAACCCCTTCCGCACGAGTTGGCCGCAGGGGCTGCCGGCCAACGTCCGCATGGCGCGACAGTGAATGGCCGTGCCGGCATCGGCGCTTTCCTACACGGCGCGTTGCGGGGCGCGTGGATACTGGGCGACTTCCATTCACCGGGGCCCCTGACTTGAACGTTCTCATCGTCGACGACAACGCTTCCGCGGCCGAGTTGCTGCAGGAGCTCATCGTCCTGCAGGACCACACGGCGCGCTGCGCCTTCACGGCCCAGGAAGCGATCGAGACCTTCGACAGCGAGCATTTCGACGTGGCCCTGGTCGACCTCACGCTGCCCGACCGGCCCGGCACCGACGTCGCCCGCCACCTGCGCCAGACCGCGCAGGATCGTCCGCTCATGTTGGTGGCGATCTCGGGCTACGGGGTGGGTGATGCGGCAGGCGCGCAGGCTGCTCCGCTGTTCGACCACTACCTGCAAAAGCCGATCGACTTCGATGCACTCGACCGGCTGCTGGCCACCCCGCCGGCCGCCGCGTAACTCACGCCGTCCGGCACGCTCTCCATGAAAGCCTCTCCCAGCGCCCGCAGCTGGATCGCGGCCGGCGTTCGGCACGAACTGCTCATGCGCGCGATGCCCGCCCTGCGCCACGACATGGCTTCGCCGGTGTCGCTGATCCGCATGAGCCTGCTCATGCTGCGCCGGCAGGTTGCCGCAAGCCCGCCCGATGCCGCCGCCTGCGAGCAGCGCGTGGGGCAGGTCGACGAACAGCTGGGCATGCTGATCTCCAGCATGCGTGGCCTGCGCGACTGGGAGCTGGGCGGCGATGACGATGGTGTGACCCGGGCCGCCCTGGTGCGCCAGTGCGCCGGCCTGATGCGCGCGGCCTTCGACCTCAATGGCATCGCGCTCGAGATCGATGCGGCCTTCGAAGCCGACGAGGACGGAGCGCCCATGTGGCGCGATGCCCCGGGCCTGCGGTACCTGCTGCTGGGTGCCCTCTGTCATTTGCACGACAGCGTCCCCGAGATCGGCCTCGTGCGAGTGGCGGCCGAAGGCGACGCTGGCATAGTGGTAAACGCCGAATCACGTCCCGCCGACGGCGCCCGGCCCGAGATGGTGCCGCACCGGGCGCCACGCAGCCTGGCTATCGACGCCGTCAGCCTCCAGAGCCTGGCCGACGACCTGGGCCGCGCCATCAGGATCGAGCGGGACGCGGTGCACCTCGACCTGCGCGTGGGCTGACGGCCGCCCGCGTGGCCGCTCGCAGTGCGCGGGCTGCCGCCATGCGCTGGTGGCGCATGAACGCGGCCAGTCGCGATTCCGCGGCCAGCAGGCCGCGCGGCGGCCTGGAGCCCGCGATGCGCTCCCAGGTCGCCGTCATGCCCTCTGCGTCCTTCGACAGCTGGGCACCCAGCGCCAGCACCGCCGGGTGTACGTATGCCTTCTTGCAGACTGCCGGCGTATTGCCCAGCTGGCGCGCGACGGCGCCGAGGATTTCCTTGGCGCTGTAGCGAACCTCGGGGTCGGCGGCGTTCTGCTCGCAGGCCAATCGCGTGAGCTCGAGCGCCTGCACCGTGCCGTGCCAGGTGCGGAAATCCTTGGCGGTGAATTCGCCGCCCGACGCCTCGCGCAGGTAGTCGTTCACGTCGCTGGAGCCGATGCCGTGGCGCGTGCCGTCCTCGTCGGTGTACTGGAAGAGCTCCTGCCCGGGCAGCTGCTGGCACTGGCGCACCACCTTGGCGACGCGCGCGTCGTCGACCTCGGCTTCGTGCATCACGCCGCTCTTGCCGCGAAAACGCAGCTTCAGCGCGGCGCCCTTCACCTGCGCATGGCGATTGCGCAGCGTGGTCAGGCCGTAGGAGCCGTTGCTGCTCGCGTACTCCTCGTTGCCCACGCGCAGGTAGGTGGTGTCCAGCAGGCGCACGATCGCGGCCAGCACCGTCTCGCGGGCGATCGGGGCGCCCGCGCGCAGCTTGATCGCGGCCGCGAGGTCGCGTCGCACGCGAAGGCGAATGCGTGGCAATGCGCGGCCGAAGGCCTCCAGCCGCTCGAACTTGGCCTCGTCCTTCAGGACCCGCCAGTCGGGGTGATAGCGGTACTGCTTGCGACCGCGCGCATCGAGTCCGATGGCCTGGAGGTGGCCGTTGGGCAGGGGGCAGATCCACACGTCGGTGTATGCGGGGGGAATGGCGAGCTGGCGGATGCGGGCGATTTCGTCGGCGTTGCGCACCCAGCGGCCACGGGCGTCGCGGTAGCGGAAGCTGTCGCCCTGCTTCACGCGCGTGAGGCCGGGCATCTCGGGCGACACGTAGACCAGGCCATTGGCCAGGGGCTGGGCCCGCGGCGCTGGGGTGGCGCGGCGCGGGGCGGCGGAGGGGGCGGCGGTCTGCACGAGCGGACAATGCCGCCTGGTCGCCATCCGGGGCTGTAGGACGCGCGCCGCGCACAGGGTGCGCGTGCAGCGCATCGTGCGGCTCCGTAGACTCGCGGTCTTTCCTTCCTTCCGTGGACCCGCCATGCGCCGCCTGTTCGCCTCCCTCTCTTCACCCCTTCGCCTCGCCGCCGTGCTGGCGCTGGCCGGCTGGCTCGCCGGCTGCGCCAGCACCCCGGGTGTCGAGGCCCAGCGCCCGGTACGGGTGAAAGTCTTCGTCGCCGCCATGTTCGAGATCGGCAAGAACACCGGCGATCGTGCCGGCGAGTTCCAGCACTGGTACGAACGCTACTGGAAGGACGCCACGCCCATCGCCGTGCCCGGCGCGCTGGGTCCGGTGTATTGCAACGCCGACGGCGTCTGTGGTGCGGTGCTCGGCATGGGCAAGGTGAACTCGTCCTCGTCGATGCAGGCCATCCTGCTCAACCCGCGCTTCGACTTTTCGCAGGCCTACTACGTCATCTCGGGCGTGGCCGGCACGCCGCCCTCGCGCGGCACCATCGGCGAAGTGAACTGGGCCACCTGGCTGGTCGACTACGACCTCGGCCACCGCTGGGCGCCTGAAGAGAACAAGGCCGGCGAGCCGACCTTCATGCCGCGCAAGGGCTACGAGGAGTACCGCCGCTTCCAGCTCAACCCGCAGCTCGTGGGCTGGGCGATGAAGCTCTCGGCCGACACGCCGCTCAAGGACGCCGACTCCGCACGCAGCTACCGCCTGCGCTACCCCGACGCGGCGGCACGCCGCGCGCCCTTCGTCGGCACCGGCACGCACATGACGGGCGACACCTTCTTCCATGGCCCCGGCATGTCGAAGCAGGCGCAGTACATCGCCAAGCTCTACGGCGCCGACGACTACGTCATCACCGAGATGGAAGCCGCGGCCATCACCCTGGTCATCAAGCGCACCCACGGCACCGACCGCGTGATGAGCCTGCGCGGCGCCGTCAACTTCGACCAGGGCAGCCCCGGCGAGACGACCCTGCAGCACCTGGACCCGGCACCGGGCCAGACGGCCGGCGGCTTTGCCGAGACGGTGGCCAACATCGAGGCCGTGGGCTCGCGCGTGGTCGACCACATCGTGACCCACTGGCCGCAGTGGCAGGCCGGCGTGCCGCCGCTGCGCTGAAGCTGCGTGGACGCCGCCGCCGATCGCGACGCCGCAGCGACGCCCAGGCGCTGGCCCACGGGCCGCGGCGCGCGGCTGTGGCTGCTGGCCATGCTTACGGGCGTGCTGGCCGCAGCGGCCACGGTGCTGTTCCGCGGGCTGGCGCATGGCGTCGAGTGGCTCGCGACCGGGCATGCCGCCGGCTTCGTCGATGCCGCGCGCGCCATCGCGCCCTGGCAGCGTGTGTTGGTCGGCACCGCGGGCGGTCTGCTCGCGGGAGCGGTGCTGCACCTGGGCCTGCGATGGGCGCGCCGCGGGCCGGCGGGCGACCACCACCTCGACTACATCGACGCCGCGCGCCAGGGCCGCGTCGATCTCAACGACCGCACGACGCTCACGCGCACCCTTTCGTCGCTGCTCTCGGTGGGCACCGGCGCGTCCATCGGCCGGGAAGGCCCGATGGTGCAGATGGCGGCCTGGTTCGCCGCCACGCTGGCGCGGCGGTTGCCGCTGGCGCCCGAGGAGCGCAAGACCCTGCTGGTGTGCGGCATTGCGGCCGGCATCGGCGCGGCCTACCACGCGCCGGTCGCGGGCGTTGTGTTCGTGCTCGAGTTGGCGCTCGGCTTCTTCGTGCGATCGGCCGTGGCGCCGGTGCTCATCGCCGCCGCCACGGCCAGCGCACTGATGCACTGGTTCGTAGAGCCGCAGGCGCTGTACGTCATGCCCACGCTGGCGCTGCAACCCACCAGCCTCGGTGCTGCGCTGGTCGCTGGGCTGCTGTTCGGCGCCACCGGCTGGGCGCTGCTGGGCCTGCTGGAGCACAGCCGCATCGTCTTCGGCCGCATCGCTTCGCCGATCGCGCGGCTCGGCCTGGGCGGCCTGCTGGTAGGCCTGCTGGCGGCCGCGGTGCCCGAGGTCTGGGGCAACGGCTACAGCGTGGTGTCTGCTGTGCTGCGCGGCGACCTGCTCTGGCAGATGCTGGCCTGGGTGCTGGTGGCCAAGGTGCTGGCCACGGCGCTGAGCTCGGGCAGTGGCGCCATCGGCGGCGTGTTCACGCCCTCGCTGCTGGTGGGCGCGGTCGCCGGCAGCCTGCTCGCACAGCTGGCGGTGCACTTGGTGCCCATGGCCTGGGTCGGCGATCCGCGCGTGATGGCCGTGGTCGGCATGGCGGCCGTGCTGGCGGCGGTGACGCACGCGCCGCTCATGGCCATCGTGATGGTGATGGAGATGACCAACCAGTTCCAGCTCACCTTGCCCACCATGCTGGCCTGTGGCGTGGCCCACGCGGTCAGCACGCGCTTCGGGGCGAAGCCGCTGTACGGGAACCCGATCGAGGCGCGCTCCTGAAGCGTGCCTGCGATGTCAGCGTGCTGCGGCGAGTCGTCCGACCGCATCGCGCAGCCGGCCGCGGATGAGGTTGAGCGCCGCGCCCCCGGCGGCGGATTCGCCCGACACCGTCGACGTCGCCGCGATCACCAGGTCCATCGGCGGGTGGACCCAGATGTACTGGCCGCCGAAGCCGAGCGCGAAGAAGGTGCGCCGCTGCGGCCCGGCGGGAGGAATCCACCATCCCAGCCCGTAAGGCAGTCCGCCCGGCCTGCCGCCGCCGTTCTGCGGTGCGGTGGCTTCATCGAGGTAGTCCGGGTCGATGTGCTGCACGCCTGCCCATCGGCCCCCCTGCAGCCACAGCTGGCCCAGCGTGGCCATGTCCCGGGTGCGCATACGCAGGGTGGCCCTGTCCAAGGCCGGCGCGCCCATGCCCAGCGGCTCGGTCAGCACCTCTTGCGTGTACCGGGCGACGGGCCCGCCGGTGTGCTTTTCCAGCAGGGCGCCCACCACCGGGGCCAGCGCGTTGTCGTAGGCGAACGCGCTGCCCGGCGCCTGGGCGAGCGGCCGGTTCCAGGCGCTGACGGGGTTGCTGCTGCGCCAAGGCGCGCGGGTGTCGAAACCGGTGCTCATCGACAGCAGGTGGCGCAGCGTGATCGCTCGCGTGCGCGTGTCGGGATTGAGGCCGGCCCAGTCGGGCATCAGCGATTCGATGGGTTGGTCCAGGCTGGCGAAGCGCTTTTCCGCCATCGCGATGCCCACCAGGGTGGAGGCAACGCTCTTGTCGACGGACTGGACGTCGTGCAGGGTGTCGGGATTCCCATCGCGGTGGTACGCATAGACGCGCTGGCCGCGCCACAGCACCACAGCGCTCTGGACGCTGGGCAGGTCGCGCTCGATGTGCGCGTCCATGCCCTCGAAGGCGCGGCCGGCCGACGCGGCCGCGGTGGGTGGCTCGTCCTGCGCGAGGCTGGCCAGCGGCCAGGCCGCAAGCAGACCGGCCAGGCGCCGGCGACCGATCAGGCGGGCCTCGGTCAGGCCATGGGCGTTTGCAGTCATGGTGTCGAGATCTCTCCGGCCACGTCCCGTGGATGACCGACTTTAGGGCGCTGCCGCAGTGCGTCGCTACGGCCTTACCCGCGCAGGGGGGCCGTGCGAGCGCGCCCTTCAGGGCGGGGCGTACGGCGCGAGCGACCAGGTCACGTTGAAGTCGAGGGGCGTCCAACGACTCACCGTGACGCCGGCCGCGCGCAGGCCACGTCCCGTCCAGGTGTTGCAGGTCTCGAAGAGGTGGTAGCGGCCGGTGGCCTCGTAGAAGGCGTCGTCCGCGCCGTAGTGGGCGCCGGGGATCGGTACGGCGCGGTCCTGGGGCAGGCTGGCGCGCACGTGGGCGGCGAGGCGCGCGTACTGCGCGGGCGTCAGCGACAGTTGCCAGGTGCTGCCGGGCCGCAGTTGCGCTGGCGCCAGCCAGCTCACGTGCAGCAGCGACGGGTTGGCGCCCACCAGGGCGCCGAGCGCGCGTCGCAGCGTGAGGTCCGCCCAGGTGGGGGTGTTCAGGTAGAACTCGCGGTCACCCCAGCCGAAGCCGATCCACGCCGCGTCGGCCGGCGCGGCGCGCGCCTGCGAGGGCGGGAAGTCGGCGCGCCAGTCGATGCCGCCGGCCTGAAGCGGCAGCACGAGGTCGGTGTGCACGCCGTTGCTGATGACGAAGGCGGTGATGCGCTCGCCGCTGCCCGGGGCTGGCGGGTCGCCGCGCGCGGGCCACAGCATCAGCGCCGCCGCCGTGCCCACGTACAGGGCCGCAGCCGCGATCGGCGCCACGACCGCCCAGACCATGCCGCGCAATACCCTGCGCAGCACAGGCATCAGAACAACGACCCCGTGATCGCTATCGAATCGATAGCTGCTCGCGCCCGTCCCGCGGGCGCTGGAGCCCGATTTGGCTTGAAATTCGCTTCGGGGCTGTCAGCGCGCGCAAGCGTGCCCACGCGCACGCCCAGCAGGCGCAGCGGGCGCTCCAGCGGCACCCGCTTGAGGCACAGGCCGGCGGTGCGGCGGATCAGCTTCGCGTCGGCCGTGAACTCGGTCAGGCTCTGGTCGCGGGTCGCCGTCTTGAAATCGTCGTAGCGCAGCTTGATGCCGATGGTGCGGCCCACGTAGCCCTTGCGCTGCAGGTCCTCGGCCACCTTCTCGCACAGGTGGGTGAAGATCGCGCCCAGCTCGGCCCGGTCGCGCACCGCGTGCAGGTCGCGCTCGAAGGTCGTCTCGCGGCTCATCGACACCGGCTCGCTCTCGGTCACGACCGGGCGGTCGTCGCGGCCCCAGGCCATTTCGTGCATCCAGGCGCCGCTGGCCCGGCCGAAGGTGGTCATCAGCCAGTCGCGCTCGCGCGCCGCGATGTCGCCCACGGTGCGGATGCCGTGCTTCTCCAGGCGAGCGTCGGCCTTCGGCCCGATGCCGTTGACCTTGCGCGCGGGCAGGGGCCAGATGCGCGACTGCAGGTCGCTCTCGTGCAGGATGGTGATGCCGTTGGGCTTGTCGAACTCGCTCGCCAGTTTGGCCAGCAGCTTGTTGGGCGCCACGCCGATCGAGCAGGTCAGGCCGGTGGCGTCGAAGATCGATTTCTGGATCAGCCGCGCCAGCACACGCCCGCCCTCGCGCTGGCCGCCGGGCACGTCGGTGAAGTCGATGTACACCTCGTCCACGCCGCGGTCCTGCATCACCGGCGCGATCTCCGTGATGATCGACTTGAACTGCCGCGAGATGCGGCGCACCTCCTCGAAATCCACCGGCAGCACGATGGCCTGCGGACACAGCTTGGCGGCCTTCATCATGCCCATGGCCGAGCCGACGCCGAACTGCCGCGCCGGGTAGGTCGCGGTGGTGATGACGCCGCGGCCCACGTAGTCCTTGAGCAGCGGAAAGGCCTCGACCGGGATCTCGTGCGAGGGCAGGCCCGCGTGGTCGCGCGCGAGCATTTCGTCCACCTTGCGGCGCCCGCCGCCGATCACCATCGGGAGCCCCTTGAGCTGCGGGTAGCGCAGCAGCGCCACGGAGGCGAAGAAGGCATCCATGTCGAGGTGGGCCACGCGGCGGATCGGGCCGGGCGGGGCGGACTGTGGCGGCGGAGCGTCGGCGGAAACGGTCACTTCGCGATTGTCGGCGCAGCGCCTTGGGCGCGTCGTTCCGGGGATTCATGCCGTCGGACCCCGCACTGCGGTGCGCCTTGCGTGGCGACGGCGGCGGGGCCATCATCCGCCCCATGCAAACCGTCGCCACCATTCTCTGGCGCCGCCAGGACGGCCCCGGCCATGACGCTTGTCGCCTCGAGCGCAACGACGTCGCCTGGCAGCTCGACGGTGCGGCCGCCTTCCGGCACGAAAGCGGGCGCATCGCGCAGCTGCACTACCGGCTG
>JAFEEH010000261.1 GCA_018241185.1 Pseudomonadota bacterium
GCACCGGCCGACGTGTGGGAGATCTTCCGCGTGCTGGCCGAGGAGCGGCGCCGCCGCGAGATCGAGCCGACACTCTCGATGCTGCGCAGCGCGCTGCTCGAGGAGGTGCATACCGACCAGGAGCGCCACGCGCAGCAGCGCATGCGCGAGATGCACGACCTGATCGACCGGCTGATGACCTGGTTCGACGACGTGCAGAAGCTGGCCCCGGAGACCGCGCTCAAGCTCATGGGCATGGGCGCCACGGTGACCAAGGTTCTGGGCCTGAAGGACCGCATCACCGGCGCCGCCGGCCGCAAGGCCGCCGGCAAGAAGGCCGGCTGAGCCGCCTCGTCCAGCGGCCGGCGCAGCGGCGCCGGCCTGGGCTCACGGCTTTTGTGTCTTGTCGCGGCGGATGGCGTCGTCCTCCATCAGCTCGAACCACATCGCATTGAGCACCGCGAAGGCGGCGGCCAGGGGCAGGCCCAGGAGCCAGGCGAAATACCACATGAGGGGTGTCCTTTCTTGATGGGTGTGCCGTATCAGTAGGCGTGGGTGCGCTCGTCCTCGATCGCCTTCGGATCGACCTTGCCGCGCAGCACGGCATAGACCCAGCTCGTGTACGCCAGGATGATTGGCATGAAGATCAGCGTGCACACCAGCATGATGAAGAGCGTGAGGTGGCTCGAGGACGAGTCCCACACCGTCAGGCTGGCGCGCGGATCGATCGACGAGGGCAGGATGAAGGGGAACATCGACACGCCCACGCTCAGCACGATGCCGGCGATGCCCACGCCGCTGGCCAGAAGTGCCAGCAGTTCTCGCCGCGCCACGAGGCCGATGGCCGCCAGCAGCGGCCCGGCGACGCCGAGCGCCGGCACGGCCCACAGCGCCGGATGCGCCGCATAGTTGGCGAACCACACACCCGCCTGCTGGCCGACGGTCTTGAGCAGCGGGTTCGAGGGGCCCGTGGTCACCACCGGGCTCGTGACCTGGTAGCCCTGCACCCACAGCGACAGCGCCACGCCCGCCAGCACATAGAGCCCAGCGGCCAGCAGTGCCGCACCAATGCCGGCGGCACGGGCCCGAACTGCTACCGCGCCGTCCGACTTCAGCACCAGCCAGGCGGCGCCGTGCATCACCAGCATCGCGACCGACACCAGCCCGCAGAGAACGGCGAAGGGATTGAGAAGGCCCAAGAAGCTGCCGTCATAGAAGATGTGCATCTCGGGCGAGAAGCGGAAGGGCACGCCCTGCAGCACGTTGCCCATGGCGACGCCGAAGATCAGCGAGGGCACGAAACCGCCGACGAACAGCGCCCAGTCCCAGCAGCTGCGCCAGGCCGGGTCCTCGCGCTTGCTGCGGAACTTGAAGGCCACCGGCCGCAGGATGAGCGCGACCAGGATCGCGAACATCGCCAGGTAGAAGCCCGAGAAGGACACCGCGTAGATGTGCGGCCAGGCGGCGAAGATGGCGCCGCCACCCAGGATCAGCCACACCTGGTTGCCCTCCCACACCGGGCCGACGGTGTTGATGACGACCCGGCGCTCCAGGTCGTTGCGGGCGACGAAGGGCAGCAGCGTGCCGGTGCCGAGGTCGAAGCCGTCGGTGACCGCGAAGCCCACCAGCAGCACGCCCAGCAGCAGCCACCAGATGACGCGCAGCACGTCGTAGGAAATGAGTTCGTGAAGGATCATGGTTGCAACTCCTCAGGGGCGATCAGCGCACGGGCGCGAGCGTGGAGCGCGCGGCGAGTTCGGGATCGGCGTCGGCACGGAAGCTCTCGATGGGCGGCATCGGATGCTCGGCGGGCCCCTTGCGGATGGCCTTGAGCATGAGCTTCATCTCGATGACGAAGAGCACGGTGTAGATCGCCACGAAGCCGGCGATGGTCAGCAGCAGCGTCCCCGCGCCGAGGTTGGACACGGCCACCGCCGTGGGCAGCACGCCCTCGATCACCCAGGGCTGACGGCCGAACTCGGCAACGAACCAGCCGCACTCGGCCGCGATCCAGGGCAGCGGGATGGACCACAGCGCGACCTTCAGCAGCCACGGATGCGCATCAAGCCGGCGACGGGCCGACAGCCAGAAGAAGGTGGCCGTCAGCAGGATGAAGAACATGCCCAGTCCGACCATGATGCGGAAGGTCCAGTACAGCGGCGCGACCTGCGGCACCGTGTCCCAGGCGGCCTTGGCGATCTGCTCGGGCGTGGCCTGCCGCGGGTCGTCGACATAGCGCTTTAGCAACAGCGCATAGCCGAGCATGGCGCCGTTGACCTCGAAGTCGGCGCGCGCCTGCGGCGGCACCTCGGCATCGGTCTTCGCGGCGCGGATCTGCTGCAGGGCGTCGTAGGCCTTGAGGCCGTCACGGATGTGGCCTTCGGCGCGCTTGACCAGGTCCTCGATGCCGGGGATTTCGGTCGTCAACGAGCGGGTGCCGATCAGGCCCATGGCCCAGGGGATGTGGACGGCGAAGTGCGTCTCGCGCGTGGCCTGGTCGGGAAAGCCGAAGGCGGTGAAGGCGGCCGGTGCCGGCTCGGTCTTCCACATCGCCTCGATGGAGGCCAGCTTCATCTTCTGGTGCTCCGTCGAGAGGTACCCGCTTTCGTCGCCCAGCACCACCACCGACAGCGCCGCGGCCAGGCCGAAAGACGCGGCCACGGTCATCGAACGCTTCGCAAGCTGCACGTGGCGGCCCTTGAGCAGGTACCAGGCCGACACGCCGAGCACGAAGAGCGCCGCCGTCACGTAGCCGGCCGACACGGTGTGCACGAACTTGGCCTGCGCGACCGGGTTGGTCAGCACGGCGAAGAAGTCGGTCACCTCCATGCGCATGGTCTGCGGGTTGAACTGCGCGCCCACGGGGTTCTGCATCCAGCCATTGGCGATCAGGATCCACAGGGCCGAGAGGTTGGAGCCCAGCGCCACGCACCAGGTCGCAACCAGGTGCCCGACCTTGGAGAGGCGGTCCCAGCCGAAGAAGAACAGGCCGACGAAGGTGGCTTCGAGGAAGAAGGCCATCAGCCCCTCGATGGCCAGCGGCGCGCCGAACACGTCGCCCACGTAGTGGCTGTAGTAGCTCCAGTTCATGCCGAACTGGAACTCCATCACGATGCCGGTGGCCACGCCCATCGCAAAGTTGATGCCGAACAGCACGCCCCAGAACTTGGTCATGTCGCGCCAGATCGTGCGGCCGGTCATCACGTAGACCGTCTCCATGATGGCGATGACGATGGCCAGCCCGATGGTGAGCGGCACGAAGAGGAAGTGATAGAGCGCCGTGAGTGCGAACTGCAATCGCGACAGCCCGACGATGTCGAGGTCCATGGGTGGTTTTCCTTTCCTTTTTTCCTGTTCTCTTCTCTGACTTCTGGGGAGCGACGGTGCTCAGTCCGGCCTGAGCGCGGACAACGCCGCCTCGAATTCGGGGGTGCCGCGACGCAGGTCCTGCACCACGCGGCCATGGTCGATGCGAAGCAGACGGTCGGCCAGCGCGGCTTCGCGGCGCAGATGGGTGGCGATCAGCAGCGTGTGGCCGGCGGCGCGCACGCGCAGGCGCACCAGCAGGTCGTTGGCGGTGCTCGCATCCAATGCCTCGGTCGCCTCGTCGAGCAGCCACAACGGCCGCGCGTGGAGGAACAGGCGCGCCAACGCCAGGCGGCGGGCCTGACCGCCCGAGAGGCCGAGCCCGCCTTCGCCCAGCGGCGTATCGAGTTGCGTCCGCAATGCCGCGACGTCGGCGCCCAGGCCAGCATCGTCGAGTGCGGTGCGCAGTGCGCCGTCGTCGGCTGTCGGGGCGGCGATACGCAGGTTGTCGCGCAGCGAGTCCTCGAACAGGTCGATGCGCTGCGTGAGCCAACTGGCGGGCAGTGCCTGCACGCGGCCCCGCGCGGCAGCGATCTCGCCGGCCACCACGGCCAGCAGCGTGGACTTGCCTGCACCGCTCGGGCCGACCAGCGCGACGCGCTCGCCGACGCCGATGCGCAAGGACAGCGCAGGCAGGGCCGCCTGCGATGCGCCGGGGTGCCGCACCTGCGCAGCGTCGATGCGTACGGCATCGCCATCGGTCGGCACGGCCAAAGACGTGTCCTCGTGCCCGGCGCCGAGCGCGGGCGCGAGCCGGCGCAGGGCCAGGGCGGTGCGTCCTGCATCCAGTGCGCCGCGCCGCAGTGCGGCAAAGGGCTCGCCCGCCGCCAGCGCGACGAGGATGCACAGCGCCGCCACCGGTGCGCCGGCGTGCACTTCGCCGACCAGCCAGCCGGCGGCCAGCACCATCGCTGCCAGCGTCACCGCGCCTGCCGCGCCCTGCGTGAAGACGGCGCGCGCTTCGAGGCGGTTGAGCTGGTCGTCGGTGTGGGCCATGCGCGCGTCGGCGGCGGCGACGGCCTGGCGCTGCGCCTGGAGCCGGCCCGCCATCAGCAGCTCGGTCTGGCCGGCCACGAGATCGGCGGTGCGGGCGCGCATCGCTTCGAGCGCCACCGCGCGCCGCGCCGAGGGCCGTGCCGCCCGTCGCGCCAGCCACAGGGTGACGGCGCACCCGGTGGCCGACAGCCACAGCGCGAGCGCCAGTCCCAACCACGAGCTGTGCACGCCGACCAGCACGCCGGCGAGCAGCGCGGCGCCGAGGCTGCTCAGCGCGGGCACCAGCAGCCGCAGGTACAGCGCTTCCAGTGCGTCGATGTCGGCCGTCAGGCGGAACAGCAGCCGCGCGGGGCGCAGGGCCAGCGCCCGCGCCGGGACGCGTCGCGCCCAACCGCGAAACAGCTGTTCGCGCAGTTGCGCCAGCAGGCCCAGCGTGGCGTCGTGCGTCACGACGCGCTCACCGTAGCGCGAGAAGGTGCGGCCCAGCGCCAGCAGCCGGATGCCGGCCGACGGCATGAACACATCGAAGACGATCGCCGTCGCGGCCTGCAGGCCCGCCAGCGCCGTGGCGGTGATGAACCAGCCCGACAGCCCCAGCAGGCCGACGCCCATCGCGACGGTGAGCACCGCCAGCACGACACCCAGCGCGAAAGCCCGCGCCTGACCCGCGAACAGCGTGCGCAGCGCCGGCGCGACGGACGCCCGTGTGGCGCGGTTCATGCGGCCTCCTTCAGCGGGTCGGCGCCGAGCGCAATCACGCGATGCATGCGCGCGGCGACGCGCGGGTCGTGGGTGGCGACGATGAGCGTCCGCCCACGGGCCAGCGCCAGCAGGGCATCGATCACGCGGGCAGCCGTTTCGGCATCGAGGTGCGCGGTCGGCTCGTCGGCCAGCATGAGCCCGGCGTCCGGATGCACCGCGAGCCGCGCCAGGGCCAACCGCACCGCTTCGCCACCGGACAGGCCCGCGCCGCCTTCGCCGAGCGGGGTCGCGGGGTGGACCTGGGCCACCGTGTCGAGCGCAGCGAAGCGCATCACCTCCTCGACCTGCACCGTCGACAGCGCCGGGCGCCCCAGCGCCACATTGGCGGTGACCGAACCTGTGAACACGTGCGGACGCTGGCCCATCCAACCGATGCGCGCACGCAGGTCGGCGGCGCTGCCGGCGTCGAGCACCCGGTCGCCCAGGCGGATCTCGCCCGCATCGGGCGTGGCCAGGCCGGCCAGCAAGGCCAGCAGGGTCGTCTTGCCGCTGCCGCTTGCACCCATCAGCGCGACATGCTCTCCCGAATGCACGGCCAGGTCGACACCCTCGAAGACCGGCGCTTCGCCGGCGTGCGCGAAATGCAGGCCTCGCACGGCGACCGTGACGGCACCGGTGGAGCGAACGGGCCGCGGCGCCGCAGCGTCGGCCTGCGCGTCGGGCAGCGGTTGACCCTGCCCGACCAGGCGCTCGAGCGCGCCGATGGCGGCTTCGCCCGCGGCGCGGTCATGCCACACGGCGGCCAGTTCGCGCAGCGGCTCGAAGAAGGCGGGCGCGAGCAGCAGCACGAACAGGCCCTGCCCCAAAGTCAACGGCGCGCCCCAGGTGCCGAAGCCCAGGTGGCCCAGCAGGTGGAAGCCGATGTAGACCGCCACCATCGCCACCCCGAGCGCCGAGAACAGTTCGAGCACGGCGGAAGACAGGAAGGCGATGCGCAGCACGGCCATCGTGCGCTGGCGCAGGCCCTCGGCCGAATCGCGCAGCCGGATGGCGGTCGCGCCCACGGCATCGAGCGCGCGCAGCGTGACGAGGCCACGCAGGCGATCGAGCAGGAAGCCATTCATCTGGCCCTGGCGGACCATCTGTGCTTCGCTCGCGGCCTGCGCGCGCCAGCCGACGATCGCCATGAAGAGCGGGATCAAGGGCGCGGCCACCAGCAGCACCAGCGCCGCGGCCCAGGAGAACCAGGCCACGGCGGACACGATGACGACCGGCATCACCGTCACGCGCAGCCGCACCGGCTGGTAGCGCACGAGCCAGGGCAGCACCGCCTCGGCCTGCTCGGCAATCGCGCTGGCCGCCGCGCCTGATGTGGGCCGTGCCCGGTCGATCGGGGAGCGTGACGCCAGGGCAACCGTGACTTGCGCACGCAACGCGGAGAGCTCGGCACGCGCCCGGCCGAACAACCGGCGCAGGCCCCAGGCCTCGCCCGCTGCGCGCAGCAGGCCCAACGCCAGCACGCCGGCCGCCGGCACCCACACCACCTGCCATCCCCCCCCGTCGGCCAGCCGCTGGACCGCCCAGGCGACCAGCCCTGCCTGCGGCAGCCACAGGGCAGCCGCGAGCAGCTGCGCCACGCTGCCAGCGTCGGGCCTGCGGCGGGGCGCACTGCTTTGATCCGGGAGACGGGAGGCGTCGCGCACGTTATTCTTTCGTGAATTTTCAGTAATTACTGAATTTTCAACAATCATACGACGGACTTTGACCCTGACCAAGCCTGCGCGGAATGCTCCACCATTCCGCGGCCACGCGCCAGTTCACATACGGAGGGTTTCGACGCGGATGCGCAACACCGCGCGCGCGGGTCGCGGATCAACGGGGACGCCGGCGGGGCACGGCAGGGCGCCCTCGATCAGGACGGGCATACCGAAACGAGTTGCGTCTTCGTTGCAGCCATCAGCACAAACGGCCGCCTGCGCCGCCTCCAGCGAGTTCAAGCCAAATCGGGCTGCAGCGCCCGGCCAGCTTGCGCGAGCAGCTATCGATTTCGTAGCAAAATCCTGACCTGCACCGGGCGGCGGCGTCGCCTCGCCCCGCGCGAACTCGAGCCGGGAACGATGCCCGGCTCAGAGTGCCAGGCGTCGGCGCGCGGCAGCGTATTCGCGCTTGAGCTTCTCGATGTAAGCAGCCGCCGTGGCCACCTCGGTGATGGCGCCGATGCCCTGCCCCGAGCCCCAGATGTCTTTCCAGGCCTTGGCCTTGCTGCCGTCGCCGGTGGCGAAGTTCATGGTCTTGAGGTCGCCCTGCGGCAGGTTCGTCGGGTCCATGCCGGCGGCAACGATGCTGGGCGCCAGGTAGTTGCCGTGCACGCCGGTGAAGAGGTTCGAGTACACGATGTCGTCGGAGCTGCCGTCGACGATCGCCTGCTTGTAGGCCTCGCTGGCACGCGCTTCCTCGGTGGCGATGAAGGCGGTGCCGATGTACGCGAAGTCGGCGCCCATGGCCTGTGCCGCGAGCACCGCGTCACCGGTGGAGATCGAGCCCGACAACGCCAGTGGCCCGTCGAACCACTGGCGGATTTCCTGCACCAGCGCGAAGGGGCTCTTGGTGCCCGCGTGTCCGCCCGCACCGGCCGCCACGGCGATCAGGCCGTCGGCGCCCTTCTCGATCGCCTTCTTCGCGAACTTGTTGTCGATGATGTCGTGCAGCGTCACGCCGCCGTAGCTGTGCACCGCGTCGTTGACGTCGGTCCGCGCTCCCAGCGAGGTGATGACGATCGGCACCTTGTACTTCACGACCATCTCCATGTCGTGCTCGAGCCGGTCGTTGCTCTTGTGCACGATCTGGTTGATGGCGAAGGGCGCGGCCGGCGCGTCGGGGTGCGCCTTGTTGTGGGCGGCCAGTTCCTCGGTGATCTCGGCCAGCCAGTCCTCGAGCTGCGAGGCCGGACGCGCGTTCAGGGCCGGCATCGAGCCGACCACACCGGCCTTGCACTGCGCGACCACGAGCTTGGGGTTGCTGATGATGAACAGCGGCGAACCGATGATGGGCAGTGGGAGATTCGCGAGGGCACCGGGGAGCTTGGACATGGCTTTGTTCGTCAAAAGGTAGAGGAATGCGGGGCGGACCTCCATACGCGAAGGACGCAAAGGTTTCGCAAAGGACGCAAAAGAACAACCCAAGAAAACTTGGAATTCCTTTCGCGTCCTTCGCGTGACCTTCGCGCCCTTCGCGTACGGATGTCCGGATTCAGAAGGCTTCGATTGCCAGTGCCGTCACGCTCTCGGCGCCGTCGACGATGCTGTCGCGCAGGCCGGGCGCCTTGGCCAGGATGTGGTCGGCGTAGAAGCGCGCGGTGGTGACCTTGGCCTGCATGAACGCCGTGTCGTCGCCCTTGGCGGCCAGTTTCTCTGCCACCAGCAGCGAGCGGGCCAGTTGCCAGCCGGCGACCAGGTTGCCCGCCAGCATCAGGTAGGGCACGCTGCCCGCGAACACGGCGTTGGGCGAGGCCTTGGTCTGGCCGGCGACGAAACCGACCACATCGAGGAAGGCCTCGCGCGCCGCCTTCAGGCGCTTCTGTACCGCCTGCGCATCGGCGCTGCCGCTGGCCGCGAGCTCGGCTTCGGTCGTCTCGATCTGCGCGGCGACGGCCTTGGCCGTCTGACCGCCGTCGCGGGCGGTCTTGCGGCCCACGAGGTCGTTGGCCTGGATGGCGGTCGTGCCTTCGTAGATCGTGAGGATCTTGGCGTCGCGGTAGTACTGCGCCGCGCCGGTCTCCTCGATGAAGCCCATGCCGCCATGCACCTGCACGCCCAGCGAGGTGACTTCCAGGCTCATCTCGGTGCTGTAGCCCTTCACCAGCGGCACGAGGAATTCGTAGAAGGCCTGGTTCTGCACACCTGCTTCCGCATCCGGATGGTGGTGCGCGGCGTCGTACGCGGCGGCGGCCACGCTGGCCATGGCCCGACAACCTTCGGTGTAGGCACGCATGGTCATGAGCATGCGCTTGACGTCGGGGTGGTGGATGATCGGCGCGCTCTTGTTCATGGAGCCGTCGACGGGGCGGCTCTGCACGCGTTCGCGGGCGTAGGCCACGGCGTGCTGGTACGCGCGCTCGGCCACGGCGATGCCCTGCACGCCCACGGCGTAGCGCGCGGCGTTCATCATGATGAACATGTACTCGAGGCCGCGGTTCTCCTCACCGACGAGGTAACCGATGGCGCCCCCGTGGTCGCCGTACTGCAGCACGGCGGTAGGGCTGGCCTTGATGCCCAGCTTGTGCTCGATGCTCACGCAGTGCACGTCGTTGCGCGCGCCGAGCGAGCCGTCGGGGTTCACCATGAACTTGGGCACGACGAAGAGGCTGATGCCCTTCACGCCCTCGGGCGCGCCCGCCACGCGCGCCAGCACGAGGTGCACGATGTTGTCCACCATGTCGTGCTCGCCGTAGGTGATGAAGATCTTGGTGCCGAAGATCTTGTACGTGCCGTCGGGCAGCGGCTCGGCGCGCGTTCGCACCAGGGCGAGGTCGCTGCCGGCCTGCGGCTCGGTGAGGTTCATGGTGCCGGTCCACTCGCCGCTCACCAGCTTCTCGAGGTACGTGGCCTTGAGTTCGTCGGAGCCGGCGGTGAGCAGCGCCTCGATGGCACCGTCGGTCAGCAGCGGACACAGCGCGAAGCTGAGGTTGGCGCTGTTGAGCATCTCGCCGCAGGCGGCGCCGATGGTCTTGGGCAGGCCCTGGCCGCCGAAGTCGGCCGGATGCTGCAGGCCCTGCCAGCCGCCCGAGGCGTACTGCGCGAAGGCGTCCTTGAAGCCCGGCGTGGTGGTGACGGCGCCGTCCTTGAACGACGAGGGTTCGCGGTCGCCGGCCACGTTCAGCGGCGCCACCACGTCCTGGGTGAACTTCGCGCATTCTTCCAGCACGGCCTGGGCGGTCTCTAAGCCGGCGTCCTCGAAGCCCGGCAGCTTGGCGATCTCGTCGATGCGGGCCAGGTGTTCGATGTCGAACAGCATGTCCTTGAGGGGGGCGGTGTAGCTCATGGTGTCTCCTTGCGTCCGTGGAATGGACAAAAAAAGGGCATCGCGAACGATGCCCCTTCGATGGCGGATCGGTGTCGCGACGGCCTCAGAGGGCCTTCACCAGTTCCGGCACGGCCGTGAACAGGTCCGCCTCGAGGCCATAGTCGGCCACGCTGAAGATCGGCGCCTCGGGGTCCTTGTTGATCGCCACGATCACCTTGGAGTCCTTCATGCCCGCCAGATGCTGGATCGCGCCCGAGATGCCGGCGGCGATGTACAGCTGCGGCGCAACGATCTTGCCGGTCTGGCCCACCTGCCAGTCGTTGGGGGCGTAGCCCGCATCGACGGCGGCGCGGCTCGCGCCCAGCGCGGCGCCCAGCTTGTCGGCCAGGGGCGTCATCACCTCGTTGAACTTCTCCGAGCTGCCCAGCGCGCGGCCGCCCGAGACGATGATCTTGGCGGCCGTCAGTTCGGGGCGGTCGCTCTTGGTCACCTCGCGGCCCACGAAGCTGCTCTTGCCGCTGTCGGCCACGGCATCGACCGTCTCGACGGCGGCACTGCCACCGGTGGCAGCCGCTGCATCGAAGCCGGTGGTGCGCACGGTGATCACCTTGGTGGCGTCGCTGCTCTGCACGGTGGCGATGGCGTTGCCGGCGTAGATCGGGCGCTCGAAGGTGTCGGGGCTGTCGACCTTGGTGATGTCGGAGATCTGCGCCACGTCGAGCTTGGCCGCCACGCGCGGCGCCACGTTCTTGCCCGCGGCCGTGGCCGGGAACAGGATGTGGCTGTAGTTCGAAGCGATCGCCAGCACCTGGGCGGCGACGTTCTCGGCCAGGCCTTCGGTCAGGCTGGCGCCATCGGCCACGATGACCTTGGCGACGCCGGCGATCTGAGCGGCAGCCTTGCCGGCTTCGGCGGCGTTGGCCCCGGCCACCAGCACGTGCACGTCGCCGCCGCAGGCGATGGCGGCGGTCACGGTGTTCAAGGTGGCGGGCTTGACGGTGGCGTGGTCGTGTTCGGCAATAACGAGTGCGGTCATGGTCTCAAAACTCCTCAGATCACCTTGGCTTCGTTCTTCAGCTTGTCGACCAGGGCGGCCACATCGGCCACCTTGACGCCAGCGCCGCGCTTGGGCGGCTCGGCGACCTTGAGGGTCTTCAGGCGCGGCTTGACGTCCACGCCCAGGTCCTCGGGCTTGACGGTGTCCAGCTGCTTCTTCTTGGCCTTCATGATGTTGGGCAGCGTGACGTAGCGCGGCTCGTTCAAGCGCAGGTCGGTGGTGATGACCGCCGGCAGGCTCAACGAGAGGGTCTCGAGGCCGCCGTCGACTTCACGCGTGACGCTGACCTTCTCGCCGGCGACTTCGACCTTGGAGGCGAAGGTGGCCTGGGGCAGCTCGGCCAGCGCGGCGAGCATCTGGCCAGTCTGGTTGGCGTCGTCGTCGATGGCCTGCTTGCCCAGGATGACGAGGCGGGGCTGTTCCTTGTCGACCAGGGCCTTGAGCAGCTTGGCCACGGCCAGCGGCTGGAGTTCTTCGGTCGTCTCGACCAGGATGCCGCGGTCGGCGCCGATGGCCATTGCCGTGCGCAGCGTTTCCTGGCACTTGGCATCGCCGCAGCTGACGGCGATGACCTCGGTGACCACGCCTTTTTCCTTCAGACGCACCGCCTCTTCCACGGCGATCTCGTCGAAGGGGTTCATGCTCATCTTCACGTTGGCGATGTCCACGCCCGTTTGATCGGACTTGACGCGAACCTTGACGTTGTAGTCGACGACCCGTTTGACGGGGACCAGAACTTTCATTGGTTGGACTCCATGGATTTGCGAAAACGGCGGCCGCGTGGCGCTCGGGCCGGGCAACAAATCATTCTAGGGTGACGCTTCGGGGCAGGCTGTCCATTTCAATCACGGCACCACCTGCATGCGGCCAAAAAAGAACGATCGTGCTTTTTTACGATTATAGGCCAGCGCCCTGTCCCGCCGTCGATGGCCGACCTTCCGGCAGGGATTCGACGCGCACGACGCGCTGCGGATAGGGAATGTCGATGTTCGCGGCGCGCAGCCCTTCGAGGATCGCGATGTTGATCGCCGAGCGCAGGTTGTCCTTGCCCTTGTCGGGATCGCGCACCCAGAAGTGCAGCGTGAACTCCAGCCCGTCCGGCGCGAAGTTGGTGAGGAAAGCCACCGGCGCCGGCTCGCCCATCACGCGCGGCTGCGCCTTCGCCGCCTCGCAGAGGATGGACTGGACCTGGCCCACGTCGCTGTCGTAGCCCACCACGATGCTGGTCGTGATGTTGAACTTGAGGTCGGCCAGCGAGAGGTTCTCGACCCGGCTGGTGATGATCGACTCGTTCGGCACGATCGCCTGCCGCCCGTTGCCGGCGCGAATGAGCGTGTAGCGCGTCTTGATGTCGGTGATGCGGCCCTCGAAGGTGTCGATCTTCACGTTGTCGCCGATGCGGATCGAGCGCTCCAGCAGGATGACGAAACCGCTCACGTAGTTGGCCGCCAGCTTCTGCAGGCCGAAGCCCAGGCCGACCCCGAGCGCGCCGCCGAGCACCGACAGCGCCGTGAGGTCCACCCCCACCGCCGACAGCGCGAACAGCAGGCCGATGAGCAGCAGGAAGGCGCGCACCGCGTTCGAGGCCACCTTGCGCATCGACAGGTCCGACACCGCCTCGCTGAGGATGCGCTTCTCGATCGTCGCGGCGATCCACAACGCAATCACCAGCACCACACCGGCCGAGAGCGTGCCCTCGAAGATGGTGCGCACGCTCACACGCGTCTTGCCGAAACCCAGCGTGATCTCGTCCAGTTCGGCCAGCACCGGCGGGAGCAGTCCGACGATCCAGAGCACCGCACCGATCCAGGCCAGCCAGGAGATCGTGCGCTCGAGCAGCCGCACCAGCGCCGACGTCGGGAACACCGCGCGCAGCACCCGTGCGAAGAGCCGGATCGCCACCAGCGCGACGAACACCGACACCGCGATGCGCAGCACCAGCACGGGCTGGAAACTGAGGACGCCGCGGCGCGCCAGATCGGTCAGCACGAGTGCCAGCAGCGGAAACAGCAGGCCGTCGAAGGTGCGCTCGCCGAACCAGACCGAGTCCTTGGGCTGGTCGCGGCCGAACCAGCGGCTCACGCCCCAGGCCGCCGCCACGCAGGCCACCAGCACGGCGATCTCGATCCAGAAGCTGCGCGCGTCGATCTGCTGCAGGCGCAGCAGGAAACCGTTCCAGTCCGTCATCCCTTCAGCCGGCCCGTTCGGTCACAGGTCGGCCAGCACGCGCACATGTGCTTCCACGCTGCGGGCCAGGGCGTCGAGGTGGTAGCCCCCTTCGAGCAGGGACACGATGCGGCCCTTGGCATGGCGGTGGGCCACGTCGCGGATGCGGCTGGTGATCCAGGTGAAGTCGTTCTCGTTGAGGCCCAGTTGGCCCAACTCGTCCTCGCGGTGCGCGTCGAAGCCGGCGCTGACGAAGAGCATCTGCGGCTTGAATTCCTCCAGGCGCGGCATCCAGATGCACTCGATCATCTCGCGCACGTCCATTCCCTTGGTGTACGCCGGGATGGGCACATTCACCATGTTGGCGGCCGGATGCTCGGTGCCACTGAACGGGTAGAACGGGTGCTGGAAGATGCCGACCATCAGCACGCGCGGGTCGTTGGAGAGGATGTTCTCGGTGCCGTTGCCGTGGTGCACGTCGAAGTCGACCACCGCCACGCGCGACAGGCCGTGCTGCTCCAGCGCATGCCGGGCCGCGATCGCCACGTTGTTCAGAAAGCAGAAGCCCATCGCCTGCTCGCGGCAGGCGTGGTGGCCGGGTGGCCGCACGGCGCAGAAGGCATTGGCGAGTTCGCCGCGCATCACCGCGTCGGTCGCCGCGATGGCCGCACCGGCCGCGCGCCGGGCCGCCAGCAGCGTGCCGCGGGACAGCGAGGTGTCGGGGTCGAGTTGCGCGTAGGCCGGGCCTCCGACGGACTCGTCCGCCACCAGCCGCTGGTTCAGCGATTCGAGGTGTTCGAGGTGCTCGGCCGTGTGGGCGCGGGTGATCTGCGCCAGGCTGGCCAGGGGGATGTCGTCGTGCCGCTCGAGCGCATCGGCCACACCGGTGACGAGCAGCCGGTCCTCGATGGCATCGAGCCGCTCCGGGCACTCCGGATGCCCCCGGCCCATCTCGTGCTTCCAGAAATCGCGATGGATGTAGTAACCGGTGGGGGCCATGTCTCGGAGGCGGCGCATGACCTCACTGGGCACGGGGGCCGCAGGCCATGCGGTATCGTTTGCATATGGATACAAAAATGGACGTCGCTGCGAAGCTCGCCAGTCTGCTGGGCCAGCTTAACACGGTGATCGTGGGCAAGGAGGCGCAGGTCCGCGACTGCGTGGCCTGCCTGCTCGCAGGCGGCCACCTGCTGATCGAGGACGTGCCCGGCGTGGGCAAGACCACGCTCGCGCATGCGCTGTCGCACACCTTCGGGCTGCAGTTCTCGCGCGTGCAATTCACCTCCGACCTGATGCCGGGCGACCTCTCGGGCGTGGCGATCTACGACCGCGGACAGCAGGCCTTCGTGTTCCACCCGGGCCCGCTCTTTACGCAGGTGCTGCTGGCCGACGAGATCAACCGCGCCAGCCCCAAGACGCAGAGCGCCCTGCTCGAGGCGATGGAAGAGAAGCAGGTCACGGTCGAGGGCGAGACGCGTCCCCTGCCCGCGCCCTTCTTCGTCATCGCCACCCAGAACCCGCACGACCAGCTGGGCACCTTCGCGCTGCCCGAATCTCAGCTGGACCGCTTCCTCATGCGCATCTCCCTGGGCTATCCCGACCGCGCTGCCGAACGCCAGCTGCTGGCCGGCGCCGACCGGCGCGAGATGCTGACCCGCCTGCCGGCGCTGCTCACGGCCGGCGAGCTGAACGCGCTGCAGCAGCGCGTGCTGCAGGTGCATGCGGCCGAGCCGCTGCTGGAGTACCTGCAGGACCTGGTCGCGGCCACGCGCTCGGGCCGCTGGTTCCTGCAGGGCCTGTCGCCGCGCGCGGCCATCGCCGTGTTGCGCGCCGCCAAGGCCCAGGCGCTGCTGGCCAACCGCGACTATGTGGCACCCGACGACGTGCAGGCCGTGCTGCCGCAGACCATCGCGCACCGCCTCACGCCCGTGGGCGATGCAGGCCGCGGCGCGGTGGAGCAGGTGCGCGCGATGCTGGCTGCCGTGCCCTTGCCCTGAGCGCGCTCATGAACCCCGCCGCAGCACTGCGCCATCGCATTGACGGCTGGTTCCTCTCGCGGCGGCCGCCTTCGGACCAGATCGCCCTCACCCAGCGCAACGTCTACATCGTGCCCACGGCTGCAGGCTGGATGCTGGGCGCGACGCTGCTGGTGCTGCTGATCGCGTCGATCAACTACCAGCTCAACCTCGGCTACCTGCTGACCTTCCTGCTGGCCGGCAGCGTCGCGGTCGGCATGCACGTGTGCCACGCCACGCTGCGCGGTCTCGCTATGCATTTGATAGCACCTGACGCCCACTACGCGGGCGCTGCAGCCGTTTTTCGCGTGGTTCTGCACAACGAGCGGCGGCGCGCGCGCTACGGCATCGGCCTGGCCGTGCGCGGCAGCGGCCACTGGGCCTGGACCGACGTGCCGGCGCAAGGCACGGCCACCGTGGAGATCGCCTTCCAGCCGCCGCGGCGCGGCCTGCACCCCGTGCCGGTGCTGACGGCCGAGACGCGCTTCCCCCTCGGCACCTTCCGCGTCTGGACCGTCTGGCGGCCGGCCGCGAAGATGCTGGTCTACCCCGCGCCCGAAGCCCATGCACCGCCGCTGCCGCCCGGCGAGCCCCGCGAGGGCGACGCCATCGCCGCCGCCACGACGCAAGGCGCCGGCGAATACGACGGTGTGCGTCCGTACCGCCGGGGCGACCCGCTCAAGCTCGTCGTCTGGAAGAAGGCCGCCCGCGCCCAGGCCGCCGGCTCCGACGAACTGGTGAGCCGCGACGCGGAGCAGGCCCAGCGCCACGAGCTGTGGCTCGACGCCCAGGCCACCGGCCTGGCCGACCTGGAAGGCCGCATCTCCCGCCTCACGGCCTGGGTGTTGCAGGCCGACCGGCTCGGGCTGGACTACGGCCTGCGCATCGGCAGCTGTACGGTGGCGCCAGCGCAGGGCGAGGCGCACAAGCGTGCCTGCCTGGAGGTGCTGGCCACATGCTGACGCCGCCGTCCACGCTGCGGCGCGAGATGCCGCGCGACACGCGCGACACGCTCTTCCTGCTGGGCGTGATCGCGCTCATCGTGCTGCCTCAGACGCCCAACCTGCCCCTGTGGTGCATCGGCCTGACAGCCGCGGTGCTGCTCTGGCGCGGCGTGCTGGCCGTGCAGGCGCGACCGCTGCCCAACCGCTGGTGGCGCGTGGCGCTGCTGGTGCTGGCGCTGGCCGGCACCTTCGCCAGCTATCGCACGCTGCTGGGCAAGGATGCGGGCGTGACGCTGGTGGTGGTGCTGCTGGCACTCAAGACGCTGGAGCTGCGCGCGCGGCGCGACGCCTTCGTCGTCTTCTTCCTGGGCTTCTTCGCGATGCTCACGAACTTCTTCTACTCGCAGTCGCTGCTTACGGCGGCCGCGATGCTCCTGGCACTGC
Source organism: Pseudomonadota bacterium (assembly GCA_018241185.1). Lineage (GTDB taxonomy): Bacteria > Pseudomonadota > Gammaproteobacteria > Burkholderiales > Burkholderiaceae_C > Xenophilus. Next base: position 16,692 of record JAFEEH010000261.1, read on the forward strand.
TGGGGCTGCTGACGGCGCTGGTCAACGCGCACATGCCGGTGGGCCGGCCGCCGCTGTCGCAGGCCGCGCGCACCGCGGGCTGGATGGCGCTGGCGGGCGCGCCGATCATGCTGGCGCTGTTCGTGCTCTTCCCGCGGCTGGCGCCGCTGTGGGGCACGCCCAACGACAACATGACGGGACGCACCGGCCTGTCGAACACGATGCGTGTGGGCGCCATTGCCCAGCTCGCGCTCGACGACGGCATCGCCGCGCGCATCCGCTTCGACGGCGACATCCCGCCGCCGCGCGACCGCCTGTACTTCCGCGGCCCGGTGCTGTCGAATTTCGACGGCCGCGAATGGACCGCGCCGCCGCCGTGGGAGCGCGGCTTCCTGCCGGCCAACCTGCGCGTGCGCGGCGAGCCGGTGCGCTATGCGGTGACGATGGAGCCCAGCAACCGCCCCTGGCTGCTCACACTCGACGCGGCGCGCGACGCGCCCGAGGTGCCCGGCCTGCGCGTCACGCAGACGCCCGACCTGCAGTGGTTCACCAGCCGCCCCGTCGGCGACCTGCTGCGCTACCGCGTCGAGAGCTACCTCGACTTCGACAGTGGCCCGACGCGCCGCCTGCCGGGGCTGCAGGCCTACACCGCGCTGCCGCCGGGCAGCAACCCGCGCACCGTCGAACTCGCCACGCAGATGGCCGCCGAGGCCCGCGCCGCAGCGGCCGGCGCCGACTTCGTGCCCCTGCTGGTACGGGCCGCGCAGCAGCGCCTGCGCACCGGCGGCTACAGCTACACGCTGGAGCCCGGCATCTATGGCGACCAGACGGCCGACGAGTTCTGGTTCGACCGCAAGGCGGGCTTCTGCGAGCACATCGCCTCGGGCTTCGTGGTGCTGATGCGGGCGGCCGGCGTGCCGGCGCGCATCGTCACCGGCTTCCAGGGCGGCGAGCTCAACGGCGTCGACGGCTATTGGACGGTGCGCAACAGCGACGCCCACGCCTGGGCAGAGGTGTGGGAAGAAGGCCGCGGCTGGGTACGCGTCGATCCCACCGCCTCGATCTCGCCCGACCGCGTCGGCCAGTTCCGGCGCCTGGCGCCCGCGCCGGGCTTCCTCGCCGGCGCCGTGGGTGCGATGAGCCCCACGCTCGTGCAGAACCTGCGCGCCGCCTGGGAGGCCGTCAACAACGGCTGGAACCAGTGGGTGCTGAACTACACGCAGAGCCGCCAGCTCGACCTGCTGAAGAACCTGGGCTTCGACAGCCCCAGCCTGGCCGACCTGGCGTACGTGCTGCTGCTGTTGCTGGTGGCGGCCAGCCTGGGCGGCGCGGCGTGGACGCTGTGGGAACGCAGTCGCGTCGACCCCTGGCTGCGCCTGCTGGCCGAGGCGCGCAAGCGGCTCGCGCGCGCCGGCATTGCCGTGGCCCCGAACGCGGCGCCGCGCCAGATGGCCGCACAGCTCACGGCCCGATTCGGCGCCGAGGCCAGCGCCGCGCCGCGCGACTGGCTGCTGCGCCTGGAAGCCCAGCGCTACGCCCCCGAACCCGCCGCCGGACTGCCGGCACTGCGCGCCGAGTTCCGCCGCTTGCGCTGGCCAGCGCCTACGCGCGCGGCAAGCGTGGCTTCGTCCACAGCTTGAGCAAGGGCCGTGGCGGGGCCTGCCGCACGGGCGGGCACAATCCGCGCATGCCTCGCCTGCGCCCCCTCAAGCCCCTGCCACTTGCTCTCCTTTTCATAGCGCTCTGCGCCCATCTGGGGCCGGCTGCAGCCCAAAAAGCCTCGAAAACCAAAGCCATGAGCACGGTCCGCGGCGGCGCGTCCTACGCCGGCCGCGAAGACGCGATGCAGTTCGCCGACGAGATCGCCCGGCGCCGCAACCTCGACCCCACCTGGGTGCGCGCCACCATCGGCAGCGCGCGCATGCTGGGCAACGTGCCGCGGCTGATGCTGCCGGCGCCCGGCGGCACCCGCAAGAACTGGGCGGTGTACCGCAGCCGCTTCATCGACCCGGTGCGCATCGCGGCGGGCCAGCGCTTCTGGCGCGACAACGCCGACACGCTGGCGCGCGCCGAACGCGACTTCGGCGTGCCGCCCGAAATCGTCGTGGGCATCATCGGCGTTGAAACGATCTACGGCCGCAACATGGGAAGCTTCCGGGTGCTCGACGCGCTGGCCACGCTGAGCTTCGACTTCCCCGACGCGCACCCGCGCGCGGAGCAGCGCCGTGCCTTCTTCCGCGAGGAACTGGAGAGTTTTCTCTCCACCGAAAGCCGCACGCACGAGGACCCGACGCGCCCGCTGGGCAGCTACGCCGGCGCGATGGGCATGCCGCAGTTCATGCCCAGCAGCATCGCCAAGTACGCGGTCGACTACGACGGCGACGGGCGCATCGACCTGGTGAACAACCCGGCGGACGTGATCGGTTCGGTGGCCAACTACTTCAAGTCCTTCGGCTGGCAGCGCGGCATGGCGGCCACGTACCCCGTGCGGCTGGCGTCCGACGCACGCATGCCCCTGCTGCTCGAGAAGGACATCCTGCCGAGCTTCAGCGCCGACAGCTTCGTGGCGGCCGGCGCGCAACTCGATGCCGACGGAGCGCGCCACCCCGGGCTGCTGGCGCTGATCGAATTGCAGAACGGCGCCGACGCGCCCGCGCAGTACGTGGCCGGCACGCAGAACTTCTACGTCATCACGCGCTACAACTGGAGCAGCTACTACGCGATGTCGGTGCTCGACCTGGGCAACGAGGTCAAGGCCGCGATGGCGCAGTGAGCCGACCATGGGCGTGCCGCTTCATCTCACCACCGTGCTGCGCCCGCCCTGGGATGCCGCCTGGCACGCGCTCGGGCGCCAACCGTCGCCGGGCCTGTTCGAAGCGCTGATGCGGCGCTACGCCGAGCCTCACCGGCACTACCACTCGCTGCAGCACCTGAGCGAATGCCTCGACGGCCTCGAGCAGGAACGTACGCAGGCCGCGCGGCCGGCGGAAGTCGCGCTCGCACTGTTCTTCCACGACGCGGTCTACGACCTGCAGGCGAGCGACAACGAGGCCCGCAGCGCCGACTGGGCGCGCGACGCCGTGCGCGCCGCCGGCGTCGCCGATGAGGTGGCCGGGCGCGTGCACACACTGGTCATGGCGACGCTGCACGACGCGCAGCCCACCGAGCCCGACGCGCAATTGCTGGTGGACATCGACCTGTCCATCCTCGGTGCGCCGCCCGCACGCTTCGCCGACTACGAGCAGCAGATCCGCCGCGAGTACGCGCATGTGCCACCCGAGGTCTTCGAGCCGAGGCGCAAGCTGATCCTGGGCCGCTTCCTGGCGCGGGATCCGCTCTACCAGACGCCCGGCGTGCGAGCGCGCTGCGAGGCGCAGGCCCGTTTCAACCTGCGGCAGGCGATCGGCGCCTGAACCGAGCCAGTTTCAGCCTTCGCGGCGGGCCTGCCAGCGCGCCAGCACGCGCGCCTGGGAGCCGACGACCAGCCCCTCGCCCATTGCAGGCACCTCGCCGGTCAGCGCCGTGATATTGACCTGGTGCGTGACCCACACCTCGAATCGGCCCGGCGGGATGCCGGCGAGCGCGTCGCACAGCGCCTGCGTGGCCGATGGCGACACGGACGGCGAATCGAAGGTGGAATCGAGCGGCGGCCAGGGCACGGACCCACCGAACGCCAGTTGCGCCGTGTCGATGCAACGGCACCACGCACTGCTGCGCACGGCCTGCGGGCGAAGCCCGGCCGCGGCGAACCAGTGGCCCATGGCGCGCGCTTCCTTGCGGCCGGCTTCGCTCAGGTTGCGCTGCGTGCTGCACTCGCCCAGCCGGAAGCCCGGCGGGTCGCCGACGCCCGGCTCGGTGCGCGCATGCCGCAGCAACAGCGCGCAGCCGCCCTTGCGCAGGGCCTGCGCGGCCGGATCGTGTTCGGAGGCCAGCGGCGTACGCCCTGCGCCGGCCAGCGCCAGGCCCAGGAGAAAAGGTCGACGTTGCATGCGACACCCTTGTGATCGGCCGACTGTCGCTGCAAAACCGGGCCCCTTGCCGCTTGACCCGATCTTCGCAAGGGCCAAGCACCGCCGGCTCCCGGCCATGCGCCCGCGGAGCAACAAGCGCGGCGTCAGAGCCTCGGCGCGTGCGCTTCCATCCAGGCGGCCACCTTGTCGCGCTGGGCCGGCGACAGGCGCAGGCCGAGTTTCGACCGGCGCCACAGCACGTCGTCCGCCGTGCGCGCCCACTCGGTGTCGATGAGGAAATGCAGTTCGCGCTCGTGCAGGCCGGGCGCGACCTCGGCACCGAGGTCCGCCATGTCCTGCGTGCGGCCCAGCAGCGCCGACACCCGTGAGCCGTAGGCGCGCGAAAGGCGCCGGGCCAGCGGGGCCGGCAGCCACGGGTACTTGCGCTGCACGGCCGCCACGAAGCGCTCGAAGCGATCCTGGGGCCGCTCGCCCGCGCGCGGGGCGCCGACCCAGGCCGACAGGTCGCCCCCGGCCATCACGGCGCCATGCGTCCAGGCAGGACGACGCTCGCCCAGCATCTGGCCGATGTCGTCGGCCGCGTCCTCGGCGAGCTTGCGGAATGTGGTGATCTTGCCGCCCCACACCGTGAGCAGCGGCGCGCCGTCGGTGTGCTTTTCCAGCAGGTAATCGCGCGTCACGGCCGAGGGGTCGCCCGAGGCGTCGTCCAGCAGCGGGCGCACGCCGGAATAGGTCCACACCACGTCGGCCGGCACGATCGGTTTGGCGAAGTAGCGGCTGGCCTGCTCGCACAGGTAGGCGATCTCGCCCTCGTCGATGCGCGCGGTGCCGGGCTCGCCCTGCACTTCGACGTCGGTGGTGCCGATCAGCGTGAAATCGTCCTGGTACGGGATGGCGAAGATGATGCGTTTGTCGGGGTTCTGGAAGATGTAGGCGTGGTCGTGCTCGAAGACACGCGGCACCACGATGTGGCTGCCCTTGACGAGGCGCAGGCTCTTGGTGGCGAGCCTCTCGCCCGCGGCCGGGTGCGCCGCACCGCGCAGGAAGGATTCGGCCCAGGGCCCGGCCGCGTTGACCAGCGCACGGGCGCGCAGCGTGCGCTGCAGGCCGTCAGCACCTTCGAGCGTGACAGTCCAGCCGGATGCGTCGCGCAGCGCACCCACGCAGCGGGTCCGCGTGAGGACCTGGGCGCCGCGTGCCTGGGCGTCCAGGGCGTTGAGAACCACCAGGCGGGCGTCGTCGACCCAGCCGTCCGAATACACGAAGCCGCGCCGGTAGCTGGACTTCAGCGGCGCGCCGGCCGGGTGCTGGCGCAGGTCGACGCCGCGCGAGCCGGGCAGCACCTCGCGCTTGGCCAGGTGGTCGTACAGGAACAGGCCGAGGCGCACCATCCATGCGGGGCGCATCGAGGCGTCATGCGGCATCACGAAGCGCAGCGGCCACATGATGTGCGGCGCGCTGCGCAGCAACACCTCGCGCTCCTGCAGCGCCTTGCGCACCAGCGAGAACTCGTAGTACTCCAGGTAGCGCAGGCCGCCATGGATCAGCTTGGTTGACGAGGACGAGGTGTGCGCCGCCAGGTCGTCCTTTTCGGCCAGCACCACACGCCAGCCGCGGCCGGCGAGGTCGCGCGCGATGCCGCATCCGTTGATGCCGCCGCCCACCACGAACACGTCGCAGTCGAAGGCGGCGACGTCGGTGGAAGGGAGGGCGGTGGAAATGGAAGAGCTGCTCATGGCCTGCGAAGAAAGTCCGGTGGGTCGACCCTTGTGGAGTCGAAACGCCGCGATTTTGTTCCTATTGATTCGTTAGAGCGCGATTTTCCTCCTAGTTATCCCTGAAGTCCATTCGTTTTTTTTCGGTTTAAAGTGCGGGCGTGAACAACTCCAACCCGCGCCAGCTCAACCTGCTCGACACGGTGCGCGCCCGCGGCGCCATGACGGTCGAGCAACTGGCCGAACTGCTCGGTGTCACGCTGCAGACGGTGCGGCGCGACGTGCAACGGCTGGCCGACGCGGGGCTGCTGCTGCGCTTTCACGGCGGCGTGCGGGCGCCGGCCTCCACCACCGAGAACATCGCCCACCCGCAGCGCGAGACCCTGAATGCCGAGGGCAAGGCCCGCATCGCCCGTGCGGTGGCCGAGCGGGTGCCCAACGATTGCTCGCTGATCCTCAACATCGGCACCACGGCCGAAGCCATCGCCCGCGCCCTGCTGCGCCACCGCGGCCTGCGCGTGATCACCAACAACCTGCACGTCGCCCATATCCTGGCCGGCAACGAGTCGTGCGAAGTCATCGTGGCCGGCGGCACCGTGCGCGCCCGGGACCGCGCCGTGGTCGGCGAGGCCACCATCGACTTCATGCGCCAGTTCAAGGTCGACATCGCGCTCATCGGCTGCTCGGGCATCGAGGCCGAGGGCGGCGAGGCCACGCTGCGCGACTTCGACCTGCGCGAGGTCAAGGTCGCGCAGACCATCCTCGCCCAGGGCCGCGAGCTCTGGCTGGCGGCCGATGCGAGCAAGTTCCACCGGCCGGCCATGGTGCAGATCGCGCCACTGGCGCGCATCGACTGCCTCTTCACCGACGCGCCGCCGCCCACGCCCTTCCCCGAGCTGCTCGCTGCGGCCGGGGTTCGCTGCGTAGTGGCGGCCGACCCTGCCACCGACCCCTCCTCTCCGACCCCCTCGCCATGACCGACAAGACCTACCTGCTCGCCCTCGACCAGGGCACCTCCAGCTCGCGCAGCATCGTGTTCGACCGCGGTGGGCGCATCGTCGCCATGGCACAGCGCGAGCTCACGCAGCACTACCCGCAGCCCGGTTGGGTGGAGCACGACCCGATGGAGATCTGGCAGGGCCAGCTGTCCACCGCGCGCGACGTGCTGGCCAAGGCTGGGCTGAAAGCCTCGGACATGGCAGGCATCGGCATCACCAACCAGCGTGAGACCACGCTGCTGTGGAACCGCGCCACCGGCCAGCCCGTGCACCCGGCCATCGTGTGGCAGGACCGGCGCGCCGAGCCCCTGTGCGCGCGGCTGCGCCAGGACGGCCTGGAACCCACCATCCGCGAGAAGACCGGCCTGGTGATCGATGCCTACTTCTCGGCCACCAAGCTGCGCTGGCTGCTCGACAACGTGCCCGGCGCGCGCACGCAGGCCGAACGCGGCGAGCTGGCCTTCGGCACCGTCGACAGCTGGCTGATCTGGCAGCTGACGGGCGGCAAGGTGCACGTGACCGACGTGAGCAACGCCTCGCGCACGATGCTGTTCAACGTGCACCGCAACGACTGGGACGCCGAGCTGCTGGCGGCGCTCGACATCCCGCGCTCGGTGCTGCCCGCGGTGCAGCCGTCGAGCAGCCACTTCGCCGATGCCGATGCGGCGCTGCTGGGCCACGCGCTGCCCATCGGCGGCGTGGCCGGCGACCAGCAGGCGGCCCTGTTCGGCCAGGCCTGCTTCGATGCCGGCATGGCCAAGAACACCTACGGCACGGGCTGCTTCCTGCTCATGCACACGGGAGAGAAGTTCCAGCCCTCCGGCAACGGGCTGCTGGTGACCAGCGCCGCGCAGATCGAGGCCCCCACGCTTCCCGCTTCGCGTGGTTCGCTGCCCCCCGAGGGGGCTGTGCCCGGCTTGGGGCGGCCCGGCGCCGGGCACGTCTCCAGCGAAGCCCGCTACGCCATGGAAGGCAGCGTCTTCGTCGGCGGCGCCGTGGTGCAGTGGCTGCGCGACGGCCTCAAGGCCATCAAGGGCAGTGCCGAGGTGCAGTCGCTCGCCGAGAGCGTGCCCGATGCGGGCGGCGTGATGATGGTGCCGGCCTTCACCGGCCTGGGCGCGCCCTATTGGAACGCCGACGCGCGCGGCACCATCACCGGCCTCACGCGCGGCACCACGGTCGCGCACATCGCGCGCGCGGCGCTGGAAAGCATCGCCTACCAGAGCGCCGCACTGCTGCAGGCCATGAGCCGCGACGTGGTCGCCGCCGGCGGCCAGCCCGTGAGCGAACTGCGCGTGGACGGCGGCGCGAGCGTCAACGACCTGCTGATGCAGTTCCAGGCCGACCTGCTGGGCATCCCGGTGGTGCGGCCCGAGGTGACCGAGACCACGGCCCTGGGCGCGGCCTACCTGGCCGGCCTGTCGTGCGGCGTGTACGCGGGCACCGACGAGCTGTCGACGCTCTGGCGCGTGGAGCGCCGCTTCGTACCCACGCTGGGCCGCGCACAGGCACAGGAGGCCATGGCGCGCTGGGAGCATGCGGTGCGGCAAGCCACCGCCGACTGAGGCTTGCTACTTTTTTGATAGCTGCTCGCGCCCGTCTGGCGGGCGTTGCGGGCACTTTTTTCTTGAGAGGCTGGCGGATCAGCGGCTGAGCGCGCGCCAGACCAGTTCCACGCCGGCAGCCCACAGGTCCAGCGTGCCTTCGCGCCGCTGTTTCTCTTCTTCGCGAAGTGCGTGCTGCCGGTCGCGCTCGATGGCCATCAGCGCATCGGCCAGGTCGACCCGGCCCGGCGCCGGCGCCACCGGCCCGCGCGCCGCCTGCGCGGCGTTGGCGCCATGGCGCTTCAAGGCCTGCTCGACCGCCTGCGGATCGAGCAGCGAGAACGGCGCCAGGCAATGGGGACACGCATGTTCGCGCCGGATGTCGACCGGCGCGCCGCAGCCGGTGCAGTAGATGGCCGCCACGCGGCGCGCCAGGTCCTCGACCTCGGGCTTCGTCATCTGGCGCACGAAGCCCTTCTCGACCATGAAGGACGAGAAGCTCGCGAAGCGGCCGTGGCGCTGCGGGCAGCGGTAGGTCACGTAGCGCCCGCTGCGCACCACGTCGAAGCTCTTGGTCAGCGTGCGCCGGCAATGCGGGCAGGCCAGCGCGGCGTGCAGCGGCCCGTGGGCATCGTCGCGGTGCTGGTGCAGCAGCTCGAACAGTTCCAGCACGGCGGCCGGCGACAGGCGGGCACTTTCCTGCGGGTCGAACCACAGGCCCTGGCAGGCGAAGCACACATCGAGTTCGGTCGCCACGCCGGTGTGGGTGGCCAGGCGGCGCACCTCCATGGGCTGGCGGCAGGACGGGCAGGCGGGCGTGCTGGACATCTGCGAATCCTAGCGCCCACGCCGCGGCAGGGGCTCGAGGGCCGCCACCACCTGCTCGCGCAACCAGCGGTGGGCCGGGTCGCGGTGCACGCGCTCATGCCACAGCATCGCCATCTCGTAGCCTGGCACGGCCACCGGCGGCCGCAGCACGCGCAGGCCCGACACGCCAGCCAGCACGCGCGAGGGCAGCATGCCCACCAGGTCGCTGCCGGCGATGACCGAGCGCGCGAAGATGAAATGAGGCACCGACAGCACCACGCGGCGCTCCACGCCCAGAGCGCGCAGCGCGACGTCCGTCGGCCCCTCGAAGCCACCACCGTCGGGCGAGACCATCAGATGCTCCAGCCGGCAGAACTGCGCCAGCGTGGGGCGCCGGCGCAGGGCAGGATGGTCGGCGCGGCCGGCCAGCAGGTAGTCCTCGGTGAACAGGGCGCGCCGGTGCAGCGATGGTGGCGCGCCCTCGGCGGTGTGGAAGGCCAGGTCCACCTCGCCCTGCTCCGCCAGGGCCGCCAGCCGCGACGACGGCAC
>JAFEEH010000262.1 GCA_018241185.1 Pseudomonadota bacterium
GACGCGGCGCTGTGCGAAGGCTTCGCCGCCACCTCCGCCGCCGGGGTTCAGCGCCTGCTGCCGGGCCCGACCGGTGAGCGCAACGTCTACCGGCTCGAAGGGCGCCACGCCGTGCTCTGCCTGGCCGACGACGAACACGATCGTCTCGCGCAACTGGCCGCCGTGCTGGCCGTCGGTTCACGCGCGCTGTGGCCCGATTCGCCCGAGACGCGGGCGCTGCATGCCGCGCTGCCGACCGAGGTGCGGCCGGTCATCGGCTTCGCGCCCGACTGGCGCGCCGCCGCAGGGCCCGACTTCGATGCCGTGCTGCACCACGGCAGCCCCGATGCGCTGCGCGCCGTGGGCGAGGCGCTGGCCGCGCGCCCCGGCGCCATCGTCGGTGCGCAAGGCCTGGCGCCCGGCGACACGGCCATCGTGCTCGACCGCCTGCTGCTCGAGCGCAGCCTCAGCGTCAACACCGCCGCGGCGGGGGGCAACGCGCACCTGATGACCCTCGGCTGAACGGCGCGCCCCGGCGGGCTGGCCGCGCACGGCTTCGAGGCATAGACTGTTGCGCCCATCTGCTGGGCCGAAACGGGGTGCCGCCATGTCCGCCGCCATCATCGTCGCGCTGTTCTTCACCGTGGCGCTGCTCGTCAACACCGCCTACTTCATCATGGGCGCGATCCCGCTGCTCGTCCTGCGGCACGATACGCCGCTGGATGCGCGCTTCGTGCGCGGTTTCTTCAACCTCTACTACCGCACGGCCTTCATCACCGCCAGCGCCACGGCGCTGAGCTACGCCATCGCCGGGCGCCTGCGCGTGGCCGGTGGCGCGGTCGTGCTTGCCGGGGTGGCCCTGCTGCTGCGGCGGCGCGTGATCCCCGGCATGGACGCGCTGGGCACCCGCATCCAGGGCGACTTCATGGACGCGATCCCGGGCTTTCGCAAGCTCCACGTGTGGGCCATCCTCATCAACATCGCGCAGCTGGTCGCGATCGTGTGGAGCCTCATCGCGCTCAGCCCTTGAAGAACCCGCACTGCCTCACTCCGACCACGACGACCCCGATGACCCCGACCGAACGAGACACCCTGCTGCAGACCTTGAAGACTCGCTTCGACCAGCACCCGCAACGCCACGCCGCCATCGCCTGGCCCGAGGTGCAGGCGCGCCTCGCGCCGAACGCGAAGGCGCTGAAAGCCTTGCAGGCCATGGAGGCCAGCGGCGGCGAGCCCGACGTGATCGGCCGCCATCCCGAGGCCGAGGGTTTCGTGTTCTGCGATTGCGTCGCCGAGAGCCCGGCCGGGCGCCGCAGCCTGTGCTACGACCGCGCCGCGCGCGAGTCGCGCAAGGAGCACGCACCGGCCGGCAGCGCGATGGAAATGGCGGCCGAACTGGGCATCGAGCTGCTGACCGAAGCGCAGTACCGCCAGCTGCAGCATTTGGGCGAGTTCGACCTCAAGACCTCGAGCTGGATCGCCACGCCGCCAGCCATGCGCCAACTCGGCGGCGCACTCTTCTGCGACCGGCGCTATGGCCAGGTCTTCGCGTACCACAACGGCGTGCAGTCGTACTACGCGGCGCGCGGCTTCCGGGCCGCGCTCACGGTCTGACGGCGCCCGCGCCCGGCGCCGCGTTCTGCCGAAGGCGCCATCTCCGAGCGAAGGGCTTGCTGCGTGGCCCGCATCGCGTCTGCGAACTTGCGCAGCAGCAGGGGAAACATCTCCTGCTCCTCCTGGCTCCATCGACCCGTCAGCTCCGCCAGCGCCGTCCTGCGTGCCCGGGCCAGGGCGTCAACGATGCGGCCACCGGCCCGCGTGACGGCGACGGCGCGCACGCGCAGGTCCTCGCCGCCCTCGACCCGTTTCACGAGGCCCAGCTCCTCGAGCTTGGCCACCTGCCGGCTGATGGTGGATGCATCGCGCCCCGCGGCATCGGCCAGCTGGGCCACGCTCATGCCCGGCGATGCGCCCAGCCGCGCCAGCAGGGGGAACATCGCGCGGTCCAGCGAAACACCGGCCAGTCGCAGCAGCACGTCGTCCTGGCGCGGACTGTTGAGCAGTCCCACCACGTCGAACAGCGCCGCGGCGAGCGCGTCCAAATTACGTGTATCTTGCATGCAATTGTCTCTTCTGCCTAAAATGCATGCATCGTACATGCATCAGGGGTCCGACATGGACAACAGGAACACCGTGCTGCTGGTCATGGGAAGCGCGCGAGCCGCAAGAAACTGCCCTGCCATCACGGCGTGGGTCGAGCAGCTGGCACACCGCCAGGCCGGGTTCGACTGCGAGGTCATCGACCTGGCCGCGTGGACCCTTCCGGCCGGCGACGAGCCCGGCATTCCCGCGCTGGGCCATTACGCGCAGGCGCACACCCGCGCCTGGAGCGACAAGGTGCAGTCGGCCAGCGCGGTGGTGTTTGTCGTTCCACAGTACAACTGGGGCTATCCGGCGGTGCTCAAGAACGCCATCGATCACCTGTATCGGGAGTGGCGGAACATGCCGACGTTGATCGTGAGCTACGGCGGCCACGGCGGCACGCGGTGCGCGCGCCAGCTGCGTCGCGTGGCTGCGTCGCTGAAGATGCGGGTCGCCAACACCAGCCCTGCGCTCGTGCTGCCGGATGATGTCATCCGCCGCGGCATCGCATTGCGGCCGCAGCACGACCTGGCGGCTTTCGAGCGGACCGTCGGCCGTGCGTTCAAGGAGCTGGCCGCGCTGGTGGCGGGAACCGAAGCGCCGCTGTCGCGACTGCGCCGCACGCTCCTGGGGGCGTGGTTCGCGGTGACCTGACACGCTGCTTCGGCGCAAGCATCCGACAGCACAGTGGCGCTGCTGCGCTGCGGTGTAGCCTCGCGCCATGGACCTGGACCCGCTCCTCGCCGCCTCGGCCCGCGCCCTCGCGGTCGGTGACGCCCTCGGTGCGCTCGGCCGCATCGCGCTGCGCGACGATCCGCCTGCGCTGGCGCTGCGCGGCATCGCCATGGCGCAGCTGGGCGAGCATCCGCGGGCGCGCGAGCTGCTGCGCCAGGCCGCGCGACGCTTCGGAGCGCACGAGGCCGTGGCCCGCGCGCGCTGCGTGGTGGCCGAGGCCGAAGTGGCGCTGGCCCTGCGCGACCTGGGCGGCAGCCCGCGCACGCTGTCCACTGCCGCGGCCACGCTGGCCGCGCACGGCGACCGCGGCAATGCCGTGCAGGCGCTGCTCACGATCGCGCGGCGTGCCCTGCTGCTGGGCCGGCTCGGTGACGCACAGGCCGCGCTCGACGCCGTCGATCCGGCGCAGCCGCTGCCGCCGCCGCTGGCCGCGCTCGCGGCCTTGAGCCGCGCCGAACTGGCGTTGCGCTCGCTGCGCACCGAGGCCGCCACGGCGGCGCTGGCGCAGGCGCGCGCCGCGGCACAGCGTGCCGGCATCCCCGCGCTCGCGGCCGAGGTGGCCGACGCACAGGCGCTGCTCGCACGGCCTGCCGCGCGCCGCCGCAGCGCCGGTCAGGACGCGCCGCTGCGCCTGCACGAGGTCGCGGCGCTGCGCGCGTCGGGCGCCCTCGTGGTCGATGCCTGCCGGCGCAGCGCGCACGCCGGCGAGCGCGTGCTGGCGCTGGCACGCCGGCCCGTGCTCTTCGGCCTGCTGCGTGCGCTGGGCGAGGCCTGGCCGCAGGACGTGTCGCGCGAGGCGCTGATCGCCGAGGTGTTCCGCACCCGCGACCCCGACGAGACGCACCGTGCCCGCCTGCGCGTCGAGATGGGCCGCCTGCGCGCCCTGCTGCGCGGCCTGGCGCGCATCGAGGCCACGCCGCGCGGCTTCGCGCTGCAGCCTGCGGGCGACCGGCCCTGCGTGCTGCTGCTGCCGCCCATCGACGGCGAGCAGGGCGCGCTGCTGGCCTTGCTGGCCGACGGCGCCGCATGGTCCACCTCGGCCCTGGCGCTGGCGCTCGATGCGAGCCAGCGCACCGTGCAGCGCGCCCTGGCCGAGCTGGAGGCCGAAGGCCGCGTGCGCGCGGTCGGCAACGCGCGCGCACGGCGCTGGGTGGCGCCGCCGCTCACGGCTTTCACGACGATCTTGTTACTCCCTGCCGTGCTGCCGGCTGGCTAGATTGCGGTCCACGGCAACGCGATGCCCGCGTGCCAAAAAAATCCACGGAGTCTTTCCACCATGCCGCAGACCCTTCCCGTCGCCGAGTACCTTCCGCACCCGCCCGGCACGCCCGCCGCCCGACCCGCCGAGGTGGTGCGCGAGTACGGCCCCTTCGGCGATGCCACCGCCGTCCACGGCGTGACGCACGACGGTCGCCGCGTCTGGGCCGCGACAGGCGCGCGCCTGGTCGGCTTCGATCCGGCCAGCGGCGAGGCCGCCGACTCGCTGGCCGTGCGCTGCGACGCCGGCACCGCCTTCGACGGCCGGCACTTCTGGCAGATCGCCGGCGCGCGCATCGACAAGCTCGACCCCGCCAGCGGCCGCGTGCTCGCGTCGATCCCCACGCCCAACCCGGAAGGTGCCAACTCGGGCCTGACCTGGGCCGAAGGCAGCCTGTGGGTGGGCGACTACCAGGGACGCCGCATCCATCGCATCGACCCCGCCACCGGCGAGGTGCAGCGCAGCATCGAGTCGAACCGCTTCGTCACCGGCGTCACCTGGGTCGACGGTGCGCTGTGGCACGGCACCTGGGAGGGCGAAGAGAGCGAGCTGCGCCATGTCGACGCCACCGACGGCCGCGTGCTGGAGCGCCTGCAGATGCCCGCCGGTGCGGGCGTGAGCGGCCTCGAGTCCGACGGCGCCGACCTGTTCTATTGCGGCGGTGGCGGCAGCGGCCGCGTGCGCGCCGTGCGCCGGCCCAAGGCCGTGACGGCCTGAGTCCATCCTTCCATCCACCAAGGACCGCACCATGCACGCCACCGACACCGCCCTGCCCGACACCCGCCACGCCGTGGCCGACGAAGCCACCTGGACCGAAGCCCGCCTCGCGCTGCTGGCGCGCGAGAAGCAGTTGATGCAGCAGCACGACCGCATCGCCGCCGAGCGCCGTGCACTGCCCTGGCGCCGCATCGACGTGGCGCGCTATGTGTTCGACACGCCCGAGGGCGCGCGCACGCTCGACCAGCTCTTCGACGGCCGGCGCCAGCTGCTGGTGCAGCACTTCATGCTCGGCACCGACTGGGACGCGGGCTGCCCCAGCTGCTCGTACATGGCCGACCACACCGACGGCATGCTGCGGCACCTGGCTGCGCGCGACACCGCCTTCGTCGCCATCTCGCGCGCGCCGCTGGCGCGCATCGAGGCCTTCAAGCGCCGCATGGGCTGGGGCTTCCGCTGGGTGTCGTCGGCCGGCAACCGCTTCAACCGCGACTTCCACGTCAGCTTCGACGACGCGGACCGCACGGGCGGCGAGGTGCTCTACAACTATCACCGCACCGGCTTCCCCGCCAGCGAGGCGCCGGGCATCAGCGCCTTCGTGCGCAGCGATGCGGGCGAGGTCTTCCTCACGTACTCGACCTTCGGGCGCGGCGTGGAAGTGATGATGGGCACCTACGCCATGCTCGACCTCACCGCCTTCGGCCGCCACGAACGCGAGGACGCGCCGAACAAGATGGAGTGGGTGCGGCATCACGACCGCTATGTGCAGGCCGCCCCCGCAGCCTCGGCCGGCGGCGCGTGCTGCCACCACAAGGCCTGAACGTGCCGCGCCGGAGCCGCCGATGGTCGACAACAGCCTCGTGCCCTGGCTGGCCCTGGCTGGCGCCGGGGCCGTGCATGGCCTGAACCCCGCGAGCGGCTGGGCGCTGGCCGCCGTCTGGGGCGCGGGGCGCGACGCGCGTGGCACCGCATGGCGCGCGCTGGGGCCCCTGGCCGTCGGCCATGTGGCGGCGATCGCCGTGCTCGCGTTGGCCGTGCGTCAAGGCATCGCCTTCGAGGGCGGCGTCGTGCGCGTGTCGGCGTGGGCGCTGCTGGCCGTGGCCGCGGCGTTGCACTGCTCGCGTCGCGCACCGCCGTGGCTGCGCGCGGTGGCCGGCCCGGTGGGCCTCGCGCTCGGGGCCTTCCTGATGGCCGGGCCGCAGGGTGCGGGGCTGGCGCTGGTGCCGGCCATGATGCCGCTGTGTGTGGGCACCGTCGCATCGACCGGGCTGCCGGATGCGCTGGCCTTCGCACTCGCCGGCCTCGGTTTGCACCTTGCAGCGATGCTGCTCGTCACCGGCGCGCTAGCGGCCGTGGGTGCGCGCCTCGTGCAGGCATGGCGCATCCGTGGGCCACGCCGCTTGCGCGCCCCGTGGCGCGCTTCCTGAATTGGTAACGGATGTGACGACTTTGGCGCCAACGCCCGTCTGGCGGGCGCTGGCGACCGATTGCACTTTGCCGGTTTCGGGCGATTCCTGCCTTCAGGCCGGCGCGGCACGCCGCAGCAGCGCGGCATAGCCCGGCTCCGTCGCCATGCGCGGCAGCACGCCGCCATCCCGCAGCAGCCGGTGCGCCTTCGGCAGGTTCCAGCACGGGATCGCCGTGAACATGTGGTGCTCGCAGTGGTAGTTGACCCAGTAGGGCGCGACCAGTGCACGTTCGACAAGGCCGGCGTGCGTGGTGCGCGCCTGGCGCAGCGGATCGGCCTCGTTCTGCGCGATGAGCGCGTGCTCGGCGATGTTGCGCACCCGGCTCACCAGCGGCAGCCAGGTCGCCATCGGCAGCAGCCACATCAGCAGCCATGCCCACCACAGCCCGGCGAGGGCGAAGGCCGCCAGGCCCAGGCCGTTGGCGACGAGGAAGCGCCGGTCCTTGCGCAGCTCGGCCCACAGCACCGGCGCCCACGGCGTGCCGGCAGGCCGTGCGCGCAGCGCTTCGCCATAGTGGCCGAAGCGCTGCTTCCAGAAGGTCTGGCCCGTCAGGTCGCGCGCCACCTTGCGCCACAGCGACGCGCGCGTGATGGGGAAGGGCGCCGACAGCACCAGGTCCGGGTCCTCGGTCTGCTGCACGAAGCGGTGGTGCTGCAGGTGGTAGGGGCGGTAGGCCGTGATCGTCGGCGAACACAGCCATTCGCCCACCCAGTCGTTGATGCGCCGGTCGCGGTGCAACACCGCATGCGCCGCGTCGTGCATGAGGATGAACAGGCCCAGCTGCCGCGCCCCGACGATCAGCACCGCGAGAGGAATCGTCACCGGCCACAGCACGCCCATGGCGATGGCCAGCCCGCTCACGCCCCAGCAGTGCGCAATTAACCAGAGGCCACGCCACGACGAGCGCGCCGTCAGCGCCTGCCATTGGGCGTCGGTGAAGAAATCCTGAGGTCGGGCGCGAAGGGCAGCGGCCACGGGGGGCTCCTGAAGGGGGAGGGGACGTACCAGTGTGCGCCGCGCGCTGCGCCTGCGCATCGGGCCGAGCCCGCAATCGTTGTTGCCCGGCGCTGCTCCTGGTCTTGCTCCTCTCCCCCCTGGGGAGAGGCCGGCTGAGGGGCAGTGCCCCCCGCCCTCAACCCTTCACTACGACTACTTCGGCGCCACCGGAATCTGCAGCCCCCGCTCCACCGCCGGCCGCGCCACGAAGGCGGCGAGCACGCGCGCCACGTTCTTGAACTCGTCGAAGCCCACCAGCTCGCGCGCCTCGTAGAAGCCGATCAGGTTGCGGATCCACGGGAAGGTTGCGATGTCGGCCACCGTGTACTCGGTGCCCATGATCCAGTCGCGGCCCGCCAGGTGCTTGTCGAGCACGCCCAGCAGGCGCTTGCTCTCGTTCACGTAGCGGTCGCGCGGGCGCTTGTCCTCGTAGTCCTTGCCAGCGAACTTATGGAAGAAGCCCAGCTGCCCGAACATCGGCCCGATGCCGCCCATCTGGAACATCACCCACTGCAGCGTGTGCCAGCGCCCGGCCGCGTCGGCGGGAATGAAGCGGCCCGTCTTGTCCGCCAGGTACATCAGCATCGCGCCCGACTCGAACAGCGCCAGCGGCTCGCCGCCCGGCCCGTCGGGGTCGATCATGGCCGGGATCTTGTTGTTGGGGTTGAGCGAGATGAACTCGGGCGAGAGCTGGTCGTTCTTGCCGAAGTCGATGCGGTGCACCTCGTAAGGCAGCCCGCACTCCTCCAGCATGATCGACGCCTTCACGCCGTTGGGCGTGGGCAGCGAATACAGCTGGATGCGCTCGGGGTGGGCGGCGGGCCATTTCTGGGTGATGGGGAAGTCGGAGAGGGTGGGCATGGGGGTGTGGTCCTTGGGTGAGGTGTGGGGCATTGTGGCGTGGGCCGTTTGCCGATGCACAGGCCGGGCCGTCGAGCGGGCTGGCATGCATGCGTGGCCCGATACGCCCTACATTTCGATGCTCGTACCTGGATCGCCAGAACCGCCGGTTCGCCCGCCGTGATCTACAACGGCAAGCGTGCCGGGTTTGGCGGAATTTTTATACCAGGATGCTTGAACAGTGAGACGGGTGGAAAGCCAGACTGCAAGCCACTTGGAGGGGAAATCGATGACGAGAATATCCGGCACCGTCCAGCTTATCCCGCAGGTTTCGCGGAATACATTACGTTAGCCATCAAGGACACACATGCGACTTGCCGAACTTTTCGAACCACAGCAGCCAACCCCACGAAAGAGCAAGGCAGACACAGTTGCGCAAGTGTTCATCATTGAATCGCTGGAACTTGTTGATGAAAACAAGGAGAGGCGAGAGGGAGCTGTACTCGCCTCTGTCTTGAAGATGTGCGGCAAGAATCCCCTGTACTACTACATACGAACAAAGGCGGAACTGGAACACATTGCTAAGGAGTTTGAGGCGTCTGGATATCGTTACCTGCACATTTCCTGTCACGGGGGAGTTGGCACACTCGAAACGACACTCGACTCTGTTACCTACCAGGAATTTGCAACGATCTTCAAGGGGAAACTCAAGGACCGCAGGTTGTTTGTCTCAGCCTGCAGTGCCGGCAATGAGCTCTTCGCTGAGGTTGTCGGAGGAAAGAACAAGGAGCTAATTTCGATTGCAGCATCTGCTACCGACATCCGGTTCGACCACGCCGTCGCCTTCTGGACTTCGTTCTATGTCAAGACGTTCTCGCTGAATGCAAAGTCAATGAATTCAGCACGCATCGCTGAAGTTGCTAGGCCGCTCGCCGCGTTGTTTGCGGCGCCTCTACACCTGTCGAAGCGCGCCAATGGCGCTTGGGTCCACGAGGTAATTGATGGCTAACAAGTCGCTCGAGGCGACTCGCGCCGGAAAGCCGCCGCTCGCGGCTCAGCTTGGACGTTAGGCGTCCCGGCAACTCCGGAGTCGTACATTTGCCGCATGAACGACGACTACGAGTACTTCAGGAACAAGAGGCCCGATCGGGTCTATCTGAGCCGCTCGCTTGCGCAGAAGCAGTACCGGAACGACGAGAGCGGACAGGTGCAGGAGTTCGAGCGCCCCTTCAGGGTCGTATCGAAGGTGGTTGACTGCGCTGAGTCTCACCAATTTTTCAAGGACGGCAAGCAGATCTCCCTGCGCATCACCGACGGTGCTCGCCAAGAGATTGTGGCCAAGTTCTACGAAGACACCCGAAGCGTCTTCACGCTGCAGATCCAGCGCTATACGGTGGAGAGCGGCTCACCGCACAACACGTACTTCACCTTCAGTGGCGAGGAAATCGCCACCCTCTATAACTTCCTGCGAAACATTGCGGCTCTACCGCTTCGCGATGGCCAAAGTGCGAAGCTCGATGATCGCTTTGTCTCCAGCCTCGTACTCACGCGCGAGCAAGCGCTCGACCTTCTTGCCGCCCAACCTGGTCTAGCGGAAGAGTTGCTTCGCACGAAGGTTTCCGCGCGCGATGTCGCCGAACTTGGCCATCGACGTGCGCAACTCACGGAGTTCGCCCAACTTCTCGAAGACCAGGTGTACTTCGAGGCAAAACGGCAGAGCCTGGGCGCCAACAAGGGGCCCGAGGCGGTCTGGCAAACGTTTTTTGAGTGCAACACCTGGATCTTCGGATACGGACTGAACTACGTGCTCAACTCGCCCCTTGATGGCGCGAAGCTCGAGACTGCCGTGAGAGGTCACGACTTCCTTGGCTCGGGCAAGCGCGTGGACGCACTGCTGAAGACTCAAGGTCTAGTTAGTGCGCTGTCGTTTGGCGAGATCAAGACTCACAAGTCAGTCCTGCTCAAGCCGGTCGCCCAGCCATATCGAAAAGAGTGCTGGCAAGTGTCAGATGAACTGGCCGGCGGTGTTGCGCAGGTCCAGCGTTCTGTTCAAGCTTCGTTGGCAAACATCCGCTCCAAGATTGAATTGAAGGACGCGAGTGGTGCGCCTACCGGTGAGACGCTGTTCATGTACCAACCAAGGTCATTCCTCGTCATTGGTTCGCTCTCGGAGTTCCATGTGGCCCAAGGCATCAATGAGGAGAAGTACTCGTCCTTCGAGCTATTCCGTCGAAGCCTAAACGCTCCCGAGATTGTCACCTTTGACGAGTTGTACGAGCGCGCCAAGTACATCGTTGAGAGCACTGGCGCCGCGAAGTGACGCCTAACCCTTCGCTCGAGCGGACCTCCACTAGGAAGGCACCTTGGCCGCAAGCCAATCAAGCCACTCATCCGTCTCACAGCCAAGACGCCTCGCCGGCGGCGGACGCTTACGATCAGCCGGATGATGTTCCATCGATCAAGTACGCGATTCCGCTGCTGCGAGCTGCTCTCGAAAGAAAGAATGGCATCTAGCCAGTCTCTTGAAACAAGTCGTTTGGTCTGGCCGCCGTTCGCGGATCCTTTTCAAAGTTGGCTTCGATGAAGAAGCTCTTGCTGCTCTCTGCTCTCGCCGTTGTTGCTTGTTCCGACGCCGCGCCGGAGACGAAGACTATTCTGGTGCTGCCAGATGGAACATACCGGTTCAATGGAGTGGCTATGTCATTCGCTGATTCGCGCACATTGCTCGGCGACTCCGCGTTGGTCCAGGTCAACATCAAGGGCTGCCCTCGAACCCGAGAGGAGGCAGTTCTCAAGCTACTCAGGTCGCTTAGAAGCAATGGTTATTCGCGGATTGCGTTCGAAACTGGAAGCGCCGATGCGGCCTGTCCGCCCTAGCGTGTTCCCTTCCAAAGCGGGGCAATCAGCACGTGTTCGGGAATGCATCAGTTCATCTGGGCACGTTAGCGCTTCTTGGTAAGTTCGCCGTAGGAAAGCTAAGTCGTCGTGCCTCACGCGCCACACATCGCCACCCTTGCCGAGTATTTCCGCATCGGCTTGACCGCAGGCCTTCTTCTACCAGAAGAGGCATCGAACTGGGCCATTTCAGAGATCGCTCGCCTGGAAGCTCCGCCCTACGAGTTGATCGAGGTGTCCTACGCCAAGACACCGCTCGACGCCATTGCAGCCCTCGCTTCAGTTCAAGGCGAAAGAGACAGGCAAGTGGCCGGCGCTTGGGCGCTGGCGCGACTGCGTGAGTCCCTTCGCGGCCCCGACTTCGATGTCCACCTGGCAGCGCACCTAGCCATGCGCATCGTTCGAGCCGCGGAGTTCGGCGACGACATCTACTACCGCTTCGACATGATCGAAGATGAAGCCTCCCTTGCACTCACCGGCGCCCACGGCACGTTGGAAGATTGCCGGACGCACTTGCTCAATGAACTTGCTTGCTATCCACTGCCGCCCGTAAGTCGCAGTGTCTGACGCTCCGGCTCCACATGTGCGAACCGGATTGGGGTCAGGCAGCGGGAGCTGGTGTCCCTGAAGTTGATCTGCCACGCGGCTCGCGACAAAGAGCCCACGCCACAATCGACCCACCACGACGATCCCGAGGAGTTGCCCATGTTCGATCACATAGGTTTCGGCGTCACGAACCTGGCCGAGAGCAAGGCGTTCTACCTGCAGGCGCTGCAACCGCTGGGCGTCGAGGTGGCGATGGAAGGCCCGTATGGCGTGGGGCTGGGGCGCAAGCACAAACCCTCGCTGTGGCTTTCCGAAACCAAGGAGCGGCCTGCCCATCTGCACCTGGCCTTCGTGGCCGACACCCGCGCGCAGGTCGATGCCTTCTACGCCGCCGCACTCGCAGCGGGCGGCAAGGACAACGGCGCCCCGGGCATCCGGCCGCATTACCACGCGAATTACTACGGCGCCTTCGTGCTCGACCCGGACGGGCACAACGTCGAGGCCGTCTGCCACGGGCCGGCCTGACGCCCGCCGCCGGCACCTTCGCGCGCCCCATGCAGTGGCTCGAACACAGGATTCCGCCCCCGCTCGTGGGCGTCCTCGTCGGTGTCGCCATGTGGCTGCTCGCCCCGCTCGGCTCGGCCTTCGCGCTCGATGCGGCCACGCGCTACGCCATCGCCGCAGCCCTGTTCGTGATCGCGATGACCTTCGACATCGGCGGCCTGCTTGCATTCCGCGCGTCCCGCACCACGGTCAACCCGCTGGCGCCTGCGCGCGCCTCGTCACTGGTCACCGGCGGCATCTATCGCATCACGCGCAACCCGATGTATGTGGGCTTCGCGCTGCTGCTGACGGCCTGGGCGGTGGTCCTCGCCGCATGGCCGGTCTTCATCGGGCCGGTGGTCTACGTGCTCTACATCACGCGCTTCCAGATCGTGCCTGAGGAGCGTGCGCTCGCGCAGCTGTTCGGCGAGTCGTACACGCAGTACACGCGGCGGGTGCGGCGCTGGCTGTGAGGTCGGCGCAGTGTCGAGCCGCGGGCCGCGCAGGCCCGCGCCGCGCGATGTCGATCCGACTGCGAGAGTGGCCACCCAGCCGATCGTCACGAATGTGACGAATTCGGCTGCAGCGCCCGCCAGCCGGGCGCTGCAGCCCGATTGCACTTTGCCCGTCGAGGCGTCTTCAGGCTGTGGGCCGCACGCGCCGACGCGCCAGCGCCATCAGCATCCAACCCGCCAGCCCGAAGGTGAGCGCGATGCCCACCGCATACACCGCCACGCCGCCGTAGCCGCCCACATTCGCCGGGTTGAGGAACGGGTACGGATACCACCCCACGGCCGCGCCGCGCAGCATCGTGTAGACGAGGTAGAGCATGGCCCACGCCAGCACCCAGCGCAGCGGCCGCAGGCCCACGGCGGGCCGCGGTGGCCACAGCAGCCAGTCGAGCACCAGCACGACGGGCATCACGTGGTGCAGCACCGAGTTGACCCAGGGGCGCAGCGCGCCGAGGTCGACGTCGCGCAGCAGGGCGACGAAGACCACGCCCACGACCAGCATGCAGGTGGCCGCCACGGCGCGCAGCGTCTCGAAGGCGGGCGACGCGCGTGCGCCGGCCCATTGCCGCAGCGCACCGGCGACGAGCACGCCGGCGGCGATCAGATTCGACAGGTTGGTGAAGAAGCTGAAGAAGTTCGGCACGCTGAACTTCAGGCCCACGTGCAGCCAGAGCTGCCAGCCGATGGCGACAAGGGCCAGCAGGCCGAACGCGAGGCGCAACACGGCGGTGAGGGGCGTCGGGGTCATGGCGGCTCCACGAAGTTGGCGCCATTGTGGCGACGTGTCGCCCGCGCGGGGGGGCCGACCTTCAGCGGATCACCGCCGCATCGCCCTCGTCGAACAGCCGCGCCACGGCCTCTGCCCGCCGCGCCAGCACGGCCCGCTGGTTGATGTAGCCCTTGTCGGTGATCTCGCCGCTGTCCGCGTGCGGCGGGGCGTCGAGCACCAGCGCGCAGACCGGGCAGCGGGCCGAGCCCAGCCCCTCGTCGCGGCGGCGGCGCAGCACGGTGCGCAGGGCCTCGGCCAGCTTGTCGGGCTCCGCCGCGCCCTGCGGGCTGGCAAAGACCAGCAGGCCGACGGCCTCGCGGTCGTGGCCGGCGATGACGAGGTCCTGCACCCAGGGTGCGAGCTGCGACACCAGTTCGATGCGCAGCGGGCCGACCGACACCCAGGTGCCGCTGCCGAGCTTGAAGTCCTCGGCCACACGGCCGTCGAAGACGATGCCGCGCTCGGGGCGCTGGTCGTCCACCAGCCGGCCCGCGTCGCCGATGCGGTAGTAGCCTTCGGCGTCGAAGGCGGCCGCGGTCTCGCGCGGCTGGTCGCGGTAGCCGGGCGTCACGGCCACGCCCTTGATGCGCATCTCCAGCTTGCCGCCGTTGGGCACGAAGCGCACCTCCATGCCGGGCAGGGGGTTGCCGACGCAGCCGGCGCCGTCGAGCTGCCAGTGCGCCGAGGTGATGGCCGGCGCGGTCTCGGTGCAGCCCCACGAGGTGGTAAGCCACAGCGGCCGGCCCGGCCGCACGCGCTCGGCGACGGCCTGCAGCCGCTGCCAGGTGCTGGGCGACAGCGCGGCCGCCGCGTAGAAAGCCAGGCGCAGGCGCGCCAGGATGTCCGCCGCCAGCGCCGCGTCGGCCTCCATCAGCGGCAGCAGCATGTCGAAGCCGCGCGGCACGTTGAACCACAGCGTGGGCTGCACCTCGCGCAGGTTGCGCGCCGTCTTCTCGACCAGGCCCGGCGCGGGCCGGCCCTCGTCGATGTAGAGCGCGCCGCCGTTGGCGAGCACCAGGTTCAGGTTGTGGTTGCCGCCGAAGGTGTGGCTCCACGGCAGCCAGTCGACCAGCACCGGCGGCTCGTGCGGCTGCGCCTGCAGGAAGGGCCAGGCCTGCGCCATCATCTGCTGGTTGGCGCAGAGCATGCGGTGCGTGTTGATCACGGCCTTGGGGTGGCCGGTGGAGCCCGAGGTCAGCAGGTACTTGGCATGCGTCTCGGGCGTCACGGCCTCGAAGGCGGCCTGCACGGCGGGCGTCTCGGCAGTGGCGCGCAGCGCAGCGAAGTCGATGCCGCCGGGCCGGTCGCCGGCGTGGGCGCTGAACACGCAGGGCACGCCCAGGTCGCAGGCGGCGATCGCCGGGCCATACACCTTCGCGTCCGATGCATAGATGAGCGCCGGCCCCAGCAGCTGCAGCATGCCGCGCAGGCGGCGGTGGTCCTGCGTGAGGCGCGAGTACGCGCTCGACAGCGAGCAGGCCGCGCGGCCGATGTGCATGGCCGCGAGCATCATCACCGCGTGGTCGATGGCGTTGTCCGAGAGGATCGCGATCGGCCGCCCGGTCGGCAGCTGCATGTCGAGCAGCGCCTGCGCGACGCGGCCGATGTCTCGGCGCAGTTCGCCATATGTCAGGCGCCGCCAGTCGCTGCCGTCGGCCGTGCGCTCGGCCAGGGCCAGCGCATCGGGCGTCTCGCGCGCCCAGCGCTCGATCCATTCGCCCACGCAGCGCGCATAAGGCCGCAGGGCCACCGGCGAGCGCAGCGAAAAGCTGCCGTCGTCGAAGTCGATGCGCACGGTGCGCGGCGGGGCGACCTGCGTGGGGTCGGCGAGAAAGTCGATGAGGGGCATGGGCGCTGTCTCGGGTTGCGACGCGGGAGAGGGGGCGGTTCCATCCCCGTTCACGCTGAGCGCCTCGAAGCGCGGCGCAGGGCTTCGACCCTTCGACAGGCTCAGGACAGGCCAGGCTCAGCCCGAACGGGTGGGCGACGGGCAGGGCGGTCTCAGGGCAGCGTACCGCCCGCCGCCTTGGCGCGAATCAGGTCGATCAGCAGGTCGTCGCGCGTGCGCTCCAGCGCTTCTTCCTTGCGCGCACCGCGTTCGTCGGCCACGCCCTGCACCACGCGCGCCTCCAGCGCCTCGGTCATCGACGGGTCGCCGAGGTCGCGCCACCAGCTCTCGATCGGCCCGCCCAGGTGGTCGAGCAGGTGCGCCATGCCGCCGTCGCCGCCCGACAGGTGCAGGTTCATGAACGGGCCCATCAGCGCCCAGCGCAGGCCGGGGCCGTGCGCGATCGCGGTGTCGATGTCGGCCACGCTGGCCACGCCCTGGTCGACCAGGTGGAAGGCCTCGCGCCACAGCGCGGCCTGCAGCCGGTTGGCGATGTGGCCGAGGATCTCGCGCCGCACATGGATCGGCCGCTTGCCCAGCGACGCATAGAAATCCATCGTGCGGCGGATGCTCTCGGGCGCCGTGGCTTCGCCGCCGCCCACCTCGACCAGCGGGATCAGGTGCGGCGGGTTGAAGGGATGGCCCAGCACCCACGCGCTCGGGCGCTTCGCAGCGCACCTGCATGCCGCTCACGGGCAGGCCCGAGCTGCTGCTGGCCAGCAGCACGTGGGGCGGCGTGGCGGCGTCCATGCGGGCGTACAGCTCGGCCTTGAAGTCGGCGCGCTCGGGGCCGCTCTCCTGCACGAAGTCGCAGCCTTGCAGCGCGCGTTCCAGCGCGGGCTCGAAGTGCAGGCGATCGGGCGACGCGCCCTCGGCCAGGCCCATGCGCTGCATCGTCGGCCAGTGGCGTTGGACCGCGTCGCGCAGGCGCTGTTCGGCGCCGGGCGCGGGGTCGGTGGCCGTGACGTCCAGACCGCGCGCGAGGAAGAAGGCGGCCCAGCTGGCACCGATCACGCCGGTGCCGACAACGCCGACGCGGCGGATGACGGGGTCGCTCACGACTGCTTCCACCGTGCGCACTTCGACTCGGCGCGCGTGGTCCAGGCGGCCTCGCCGCGGATCGATTCGACCACCTTGTAATAGTCCCACGGTTCCTTGGATTCGGCGGGCGTCTTCACCTGCATGAGGTGCATGTCGTGCACCATCAGGCCGTCGTCGCGCAGCCAGCCGTCCTTGACGAACATGTCGTTGAACCTCGTCTTCTTCAGCTGCGCCATCACCTTGGCACCGTCGTCGGTGCCCGCGGCCTGCACGGCCTTCAGGTACTGCAGCGCGGCCGAGTAGTCGCCGGCGTGGAAGGACGTGGGCATGCGCTTGTACTTGTCGAAGAAGCGCCGCGCCCAGGTGCGCGCCTCGGGGCTCTGGTTCCAGTACCAGCTGTCGGTGAGGTACATGCCCTGCGCGGTCTTCAGGCCCAGCGCGTGCACGTCCTGGATGGTGATGATCATGCCGGCCAGCTTCATCTTCTGCGCCAGTCCGAATTCGGCCGCCGACTTGATGGCGTTGACGGTGTCGCCGCCCGCATTGGCCAGCGCCAGCACGTCGGGCCTGGCGTTGGTGGCCTGCAGCATGTACGACGAGAAGTCGCTGGCACCCAGCGGGTGCTTCACCGCGCCCGCGACGGTGCCGCCGCCGCTTTCCAGCACCTTGGTGGCGTCGGTCTGCAGTGCGTTGCCGAAGGCGTAGTCGGCGGTGACGAAGAACCAGCGCTTGCCGCCGGTCTTCAGCACCGCGCTGGCCGTGCCGCGCGCCATGGCCACCGTGTCGTAGGCGTACATGACGGTGTAGGGCGAGCAGTGCTCGTTCGTGAGGCTCGACGCACCCGAGCCGACGACGAAGTACGGCTTGCCCTTGTCGCGCGCCACGCCCGCCATGGCGATGGCGGCGCCGGAGTTCACGCCGCCGATCAGCATGTCGACCTTGTCGACGTCGAACCATTCGCGCGCCTTGGCGGCGGCGATGTCGGGCTTGTTCTGGTGGTCGGCCGCGACCAGCTCGATCTTCTTGCCATTGACCGTGCCGCCCATGTCGGCGATGGCCATGCGGATGGCCTCGGTGCCCGCGGGGCCGTCGTAGTCGCGGTACACGCCCGACATGTCGCTGATGAAGCCGATGCGGATCACGTCGTCCGAGATCTGGGCCGAGGCCGTGGCCGCGCAGGCGAGGGCGGCGGTGGCGAGTGTGGCGTGTGCGAAGTGCATGGGGTGTCTCCTCATGGTGGCGGAAAGGCTGTCGGGCGGGTTGGTCCGTTCACGTTGGGCCGGTCGAAGCGCGGTGCAGGGGCTTCGACAGGCTCAGCCCGAACGGTTGAGGGCGCGCGGGTGAACGCGGGTTCAGGCCGCGGCTGCCAGTGCAGCCGGTGCGAAAGCGGGCAAGGGCGTGCCCGTGCGCGGCAGCCCCATGATCTGCCGCGCCTCTTGCGGCGTGGCGACCTCCATGTCCAGCTCGCGGATCAGCCGCACGATGCGCTCGACCAGCTGCACGTTCGTCGCCAGCTTCCCGTGGCGGTAGTAGAGGTTGTCCTCCAGCCCCACGCGCGCATGCCCGCCCAGCAGCAGCGCGGCGACGTTGGCTTCGAGCTGCGAGGGGCCGATGCCGCTCACGCAGAAGATGCTGTTCGCGGGCAGCACGTCCACCATCTGCTGCAGGTAGCGCGGCGAGAAGGGCATCGCGTTCTGGAAGTTGCGGTGCACGTTCATCACCAGGTTGATGAAGTGCGGCGCGTCGTCGTGCCCTTCGTCGATCAGCGTCGTCACGTCCTGGAGGATGTGGGTGTGCGCGAACACCTCCCACTCGGGCTTGATGCCGCGCGCCCTCATGCCGGCGGCGAGTTCCCGGCCCTTGGACAGCGGCGTGTCCATCAGGATCTCGCGCCCGCCGAAGCTCAGGTTCAGCGTGGTGGCGTCCAGGGTGCACATCTCGGCGCCGGCTTCCATGCCCTTGATGCGCTCCTCCCAGGCGATCTCCCAGCGGTCGTTCGGCAGCGCGCGAATCATGTCGCCGTGCACGCCGCCGCCGGTGGAGTTGTTGATCACGATGTCGCAGCCGGCGTCGCGGATGCGCGTGTTGATGTCGCGGTAGACCGCGGGGTTGCAGGTGGCGCCGTCGTCTGGCCGGCGTGCGTGGATCGCGGCCACGCTGGCGCCGGCGTTCCAGCAGCGCACGACGTCCTCGGCGATCTCGTCGGGCTGCGTGGGCAGGTGGGGGTTCTGCGACTTGTGGGCCATGCCGCCCGTGGGGGCGATGGTCACGATCACCTTGCGTTTGCTACTGCTGCTGCTGCTCATGGCGTCTCCGGATGTCTTCGGGGTGGGGCGCGGCTATTATTTTTTTGGCCCCGCGGCGACTCAGTCGTTGCGATGACATTTGCGCTCGGGGTAAGTACCCAAGGAGACCGCCATCACCCGCCACGACCGCGCCGCCGCGTCCCGCGCCACGCTCGACGGCCTGCTCGCGCGCTCGGCCTGGTTTCCTGCGCTCGCGGCGCCGGTGCAGGCCCGCGTGCGCGAGGAGATGCGCGAGGTCGCCGTGCCCGCGGGCGCCGCCCTGTGCCGCATGGGCGACGCGCCGCTGCACTGGTACGGCGCCATCGAGGGCCTGCTCAAGTGGTCGGTCAGCAGCGCCGACGGCCGCTCGGTCACGCTGGGCGGCCTGTCGGTCGGCAGCTGGTTCGGCGAAGGCACGGTGCTGCGCGGCGTGGCCCGCACGGCCGACGTGATCGCGTTGCGCGACAGCCGCGTGGCACTGATGCCGGCCGAGGTCTTCGAGTGGCTGCGCGGGCACGAGCCCGGCTTCGCCGACTTCCTGCTGCGCCAGATCAACGAGCGCATGCACTGGTTTCTGGGCAACTTCGCGGCGCACCACCTGCTCGACACCGACAGCCAGGTCGCGCGTGCGCTGGTCGGCCTGTTCCACCCCTGGCTGCACCCCGGCAGCGACCCGCACCTGCAGGTGTCTCAGGAAGAAATCGCGAATCTCTCGGGCCTGTCGCGCCAGCGCTGCAACGCGGCGCTGCGCCGGCTGGCCGATGCGGGGCTGATCGAGATCGAGTACGGCGGCATCACCGTGGTCGATCTGGCGCGGCTGCGCGAGCGCGTGCCGGGTTGAGGTGCCGGCCCCTCGCCGGCCGGTCGTAACGAACGTGACGAATTCGGCCACAGCGCCCGGCTGGCGGGCGCTGCAGGCCGATTGCACTTTCGTTTTTCGAAGCCCCTAGACGCCCAGCCGCTCCGCCAGCACCTGCGGCTGCGCGAGCAGATCGGCCGACGCGCCGGCCAGCACGATGCGCCCTTTTTCCATCACCACCGCCTGGTCGGTGTGGTGCAGCACCTTGTGCCAGTCGCGATCGACGATGAGGGTGGCGATGCCGGTGCCACGGATCTCGGAGATCACGCGCCAGATCTCGGCGACCACCAGCGGCGCGAGCCCCTCGGTGGCTTCGTCCAGGATCATCAGCCGCGGGTTGGTCATGAGCGCGCGGCCGATCGAGAGCATCTGCTGCTCGCCGCCCGAGAGCTGCTGGCCGCCGTGCGACAGGCGCTCCGCCAGGCGCGGAAAGGTCGCCATCACCCGCTCGAAGGTCCAGTCGCGCCGGCCGTCGGTGCCCGCGCGCGCGGCCATGACGAGGTTCTCGCGCACCGTGAGGTTGGGGAAGATGCCGCGACCCTCGGGCACGTAGCCGATGCCCAGCCGCGCCATCTTCTCGGGCGCCCAGCCGGTGACGGGCCGGCCGTCGCACTGCACCTGGCCGGAGGCCGGGCGCACATAGCCCATCACGCTGCGGATCAGCGTGGTCTTGCCCATGCCGTTGCGGCCCAGCAGCCCGACGGAGGTGGCGGCGGGCACCTCGGCGTCGACGCCGCGCAGGATGTGGCTGTCGCCGTAGTAGGTGTGGAGGTCGCGGATGGAGAGCATGGCGAGTGTCTCTTCAGGTGGGCCGGGCGGCGGCCCGGAACCGTTCACGCTGAGCTTGTCGAAGCGCTGCGCAAGGCTTCGACAGGCTCAGCCCGAACGGCTGTGATGGCGGACGAGCCTGGGTGCTGATCTCAATGCTCCTCACCCAGGTACGCCGTGCGCACGTCGGGATTGCTGCGGATCGCGGCCGGGTCGCCGGTCGCGATCACGGCGCCGTTGACCATCACCGTGATGCGGTCGGCGATGCGGAACACGGCGTCCATGTCGTGCTCCACCAGCAGGATCGCGTGCGAGGCCTTGAGCTGCGCCAGCAGGCCCAGCATGCGGTCGGTTTCCTCGGCGCCCATGCCGGCCAGCGGCTCGTCCAGCAGCAGCACGCGCGGGCGCGTGGCCAGGCACATGGCGACTTCCAGCTGGCGCTTGGCGCCGTGGCTGAGCGTGCCGGCGATGCGGTCCGCGTCGGCGGCCAGGCCCGTGGCTTCGAGCGCGGCCTGCGCGGCGGCGTTGCTGGTCGCGCAGCCGCGGCTCGATTCCCACAGCGCCCACGGCCGCGGATGCGCGGCCTGCGCGGCGAGGCGGCAGTTCTCCCGCACCGTGAATTCAGGAAAGATGGTCGTGCGCTGGTAGCTGCGGCCCACGCCGTCCAGCGCGCGGCGCGGCTGGCTGCGCGCGGTGATGTCCTCGCCTTCGAGCGTGATGCGCCCGGCCGACGCGGCGATTTCGCCCGAGAGCATGTTGATCAGCGTCGACTTGCCGGCGCCGTTGGTGCCGATGACGGCATGCACCTCGCCCACGTGAAGGTCGAGCGTGACGGCGTTCACCGCCACCAGCCCGCCGAAGCGGCGCGTGAGGCCCTCGACCTGGAGGAAGCGGCTCATCGCGCACCTCCTTGCGGCGACAGGCGCTGCGCGATGCCGATCAGCCCCTTGGGCAGCAATGCGACGAAGACGATGATGACGATGCCCAGGCTGAGCTGCCAGTGGTCGGCCAGCGGGCCGACCAGCGCATGGGTCGACAGCAGTTCCTTGAGCAGCGTGAAGGCCACCGCACCCAGCACCGCGCCGCGCAGGTGGCCCAGGCCGCCGAGGATGATCATCAGCAGCACCTCGCCCGAGTTGTGCCAGGACAGCAGTTCGGGGTTGACCACGCCGTCGCGCGAGGCGACGAGGCAGCCCGCCAGGCCCGCGAGCGCGCCGGCGATGACGAAGGCCGCAAGCTTGTAGGCGTAGGTGGGAAAGCCCATCGCGCGCATGCGCTGCTCGTTGACGCGGATGCCCGCCAGTGCGGCGCCGAAGCGCGAGCGGCGGATGAGCGCCAGCAGCCCGTAGGTGGCCACGAGCGCCGCCAGCACCACGTAGAAGAGCACCGTGCGGTTCTCCAGGTCCAGCGCGCCGATGGCGGGCCGCACGTACATGTAGATGCCGTCGCTGCCCCCGCCGACCGGCGTGTCGTGGAAGACGAAGAAGGCCATCTGCGCGAAGGCCAGCGTGACCATGATGAAGTACACGCCCTTGGTGCGCAAGCTCAGCGCGCCCGTGACCAGCGCGTACAGCGCCGCGGCGCCCATGGACAGCGCCAGCACCACCAGCAGGTTGCCGCCGTCCTTGCCCGAGGCCAGCACCGTCGCGTAGGCGCCGATGCCGTAGAAGGCCGCGTGGCCCAGGCTCACCAGCCCGGTCATGCCCACGAGCAGTTCGAGGCTGAGCGCGAAGATGGACAGGATCATCACCTTGACCACCAGGTCGGACAGGTAGCCGCCGAGCATCGGGCCGGCGATGGCAAGGGCCACGGCGCACAGCAGCGGCAGCGCGAGGGAAAGGCGGTTCATGAATGCGGACTTCCGGACGCAGAGGACGCAAAGGTTTCGCAGAAGACGCAGAAGGAAGAAAGATAAATTCGAAGGTTTTCTTTTGCGACCTCTGCGGAATCTTTGCGTCCTCTGCGTCCGGTACCCGTACCCGTCTGCGATTTCACGTGCGCCTCCCCATCAGCCCCTCGGGCCGCCAGATGAGGACGGCGGCCATCAGCACGTAGACGCCGATGCCGCTGATCTCGGCGAAGAAGACCTTGCCGAAGGTGTCGACGAAGCCCACCAGCAGCGAGGCGATGAGCGCGCCGGTGATGGAGCCGATGCCGCCGATCACCACCACCACGAAGCAGATGATGAGCACGCTCGCGCCCATGTTGGGGTACACCGAGGACATGGGCGCCGAGATCATGCCGGCCAGGGCCGCCAGCGCCACGCCGCCCGCGAAGACGATGCGGTACAGGCGGCGGATGTCGATGCCCAGCCCGCGCACCATGTCGCGGTTGCTGGCGCCGGCGCGGATCATCATGCCCAGGCGCGTGCGGTTGACCACCCAGTACAGCGCCACTGCCAGCACGATGCAGGCGGCCGAGGCGAAGAGGCGGTACCAGGGGTAGCTCATCACGCTGCCCAGCGCGAAGCTGCCGTCCAGCCAGGGCGGCACCTTCACGCCGTGCACGTCGTTGCCCAGCAGGATGGAGCGCAGTTCCTCGAAGACGAGGATCAGGCCGTAGGTCATGAGCACCTGCTGCAGGTGGTCGCGCTGGTACAGGTAACTGAAGAACACCCACTCCAGCACGTAGCCGAAGAGGGCCGCGAGCACCACGCCGGCCACCAGCATCAGCAGGAACTGGTCGCCGAAGAGCGGCGACAGCGCGAAGGCCATGTACGCGCCGATCATGTAGAAGCTGCCGTGCGCCAGGTTGATCACGCCCATGATCCCGAAGATCAGCGTGAGGCCCGAGGCGAGCAGGAACAGCAGCAGCCCGTACTGAACCGAGTTCAGGCACTGGACGAGGAAGGTGCCGAGATCCACGAGTGACGGCCTCTGATGAAAAGAGCGTGCGCGAAGCGCCGCGATGTCTCAGGACACCCGCGGAACTGGCTTTGCCAGGCCGCTGGGTGTGCTCCCTTGAGCGGGGATTCGGCTACACGAAGTGAGCAAGAAACGGGGGTGGGTGATTTACATCCTGCAGCCGCGTGCCGGGTCGGCCAGGCCCTTGATGGCCACGCTGACCATCTTGTTCTCCTTGCCCTCGACCTTGCGCAGGTAGATGTCCTGCACCGGGTTGTGCGACTTGCCGACCGTGAACATGCCGCGCGGGCTGTCGATCTTCGCCTTCTCGATGGCGCTGGCGATCTCGGCCTTCTTGGTGAAGTCGCCCTTGGTGGCGGCCAGGCCCACGCCCAGCATCTGCGCGGCGTCGTAGCCCTGCACGGCGTACACGTCCGGCTGCAGCTTGAACGCCTTGGCGTACGCGGCGCGGAAGGCGTTGTCGCGCGCGGTGTTCAGGCCGTCGGCGTAGTGCAGCGTGGTGAGCATGCCCTGCGCCGCGTCGCCCTGCGCATCCAGCGTGCCGTCGGTCAGGAAGCCGGGGCCGTAGAGCGGGATCGACTTGTTCAGGCCTGCGCCGGCGTAGTCCTTCACGAACTTCACGGCGCCGCCGCCGGCGAAGAAGGAGTACACCGCATCGGGCTTGGCCGCGGCGATCTCGGTCAGCAGCGCCTGGAACTCGACGTTGGGGAAGGGCAGCGTCAGGCTCTTGACCACCTTGCCGCCGCCCTTCTCGAAGCCTTCCTTGAAGCCCGCCACCGACTCGTCGCCGGCCGCGTACTTCCAGGTCAGCGTGATCGCGGTCTTCTTGCCCTGCTTGGCGGCCACCTCGCCCATCGCGTAGGCCGGCTGCCAGTTGCTGAAGGAACTGCGGAAGATGTTGGGTGCGCACATCGGGCCGGTCACCGCGTCGGCACCGGCGTTGGGCACGATCAGCATCGTGCCGCTTTCCTTGGCGGCCTTGGCCATCGCCATCGCCACGCCCGAGTGCACGGTGCCGATGATCACGTCGACGTTGTCGCGCTTGATGAGCTTGTTGACGTTGTCGGTCGCCTTGGCCGGGTCGGACTCGTCGTCGACCTTGAAGTACTCGATCTCGCGGCCGCCGAGCTTGCCGCCCTGCTGCTCGACGTAGAGCTTGAAGCCGTTCTCGATGGCCACGCCCAGGGCGGTGTAGGTGCCGCTGTAGGGGAGCATCAGGCCCACCTTGATCTTGCCGGTGCCCTGGGCGGCGGCGGTGGCGGCGAGGCCGGCGAAGGCCAGTGTGGCCAGGGCGGTGCGGGCGAAGCGGATGCGCATGTCTGTCTCCTCTCGGGGGTGGTGAAAATACTTTAACCGTAAACTATTCAGAACTAAAACGCGTGTTTCCCCGCAGTGCGGGGGCGTCTCGCGTCGAGGCCGACACCATGCCCGCGGTGGCCGCGATCACCTGTTCGGGTTGATCCCTATGTGGGGAATGTCCGCATGCCGGGATTTCCAGCAGTTGCGTGCCGGGCACCCGCGCCGCGATGCCGCGGATCTGGGCCAGCGTGCCGTACTCATCATCGACGCCCTGGATCGCCAGGACCGGGCAGCGGATGCCTTCGATCTCGCGTTCGATGTTCCAGTCGCGAAAGGGCGGGTGCAGCCAGATGCCGTTCCAGCCCCCGAAGGCCGAATCCACATCGTCGTGGTAACGCGCGAGGCGGTCGCGCAGGTCGGTGGTCGCGTAGGCCTGGCACGCGAGCTCGATGTTGGCCACGGTCACGTCCTCCACGAAGATGTGCGGCGCGAGCAGCACCAGGCCCTGCACCCGATCCGGAAAGCGCGACGCGTACAGCAGCGCGATCGAGCCGCCGTCGCTGTGGCCGAAGAGCCAGGGCTTTTCATCCAGGCCGATGGCGTCGAAGAAAGCGGGCAGCACTTCGTGGGCCTGGCGGTGCATGAAGTCGACGTCCCAGACTTCATCTGCAGCCCGCGGCGTCGAGCGGCCGTAGCCGGGGCGCGAGAACACCAGGCCGCGCACGCCGGCCTCTGCGCACAGGCGATCGGGGAAATCCTTCCACATCGCCACCGAGCCCAGGCCTTCGTGCAGGAAGACGACCAGCGGCGCGTCGCTTTCGCGCGGGCCGATCCAGCGGTGCTCGATGCGCACCGGGCGGCCGCGCCAGTCGATGTCGGCGAATTCGGTACTCACGGACTTGCTCCTTCCCCCTCTGGGGGAAGGTGGGGATGGGGGCGGGCCGTGCCCTGCGAGCGATGCGGTGCCCCCACCCCGGCCCTCCGCCAGAGGGGGAGGGAGACGAAGCGTGCGACAAGCGTCATGCGCGCTCTTTCTCCCGCAGCCGGAAGCGCTGGATCTTCCCGGTCGCGGTCTTGGGCAGCTCGTCGATGAACTCGATCAGGCGCGGGTACTTGTAGGGCGCGAGCCGCTCCTTCACGAAGGCCTTGAGGGCGGCCTCGTCGGTGTGCTGGCCATCCTTGAGGACCACGAAAGCCTTGGTCTTGGTCAGGCCCTCGGCATCGGGAATGCCGATCACGGCCGCCTCCAGCACCGCGGGGTGCAGTTGCAGGGTGGATTCGACCTCGAAGGGCGAGACGTAGATGCCGCTGACCTTCAGCATGTCGTCGCTGCGGCCGGCATAGGTGTAGTAGCCCTCGGCGTCGCGGATGTACTTGTCGCCGCTCTTGGTCCAGCCGCCCAGGAAGGTGTCGCGCGACTTCTCGCGGTTGCCCCAGTACATGAGGGCGCTGCTCGGCCCCTTGATGTAGAGGTCGCCCACCTCGCCGTCGGCCACCGGGCGGCCGTCCTCGCCGCGCAGCTCGACCTCGTAGCCCTCGACCGGCTTGCCGGTGCTGCCGTAGCGCACGTCCCCCGGCCGGTTGGAGATGAAGACGTGCAGCATCTCGGTCGAGCCGATGCCGTCGATGATGTCGCAGCCGAAATGTGCCTTGAAGCGCTGCGCGATCTCGGCCGGCAGCGCCTCGCCGGCCGACGAACCCATGCGCAGCGCGACCTGCTCGCGCGCCGGCAGGTGGGGCGAGGCGAGCATGCCGGCGTAGCCCGTCGGTGCGCCGAAGAAGACGGTGGGCTTGTGCTCCGCGGCGGTCCAGCGCTTGAACACCGCGTCGGGCGTCGGGCGCTCGGCCATCAGCACCACGCTCGCGCCGACCGAGAGCGGGAAGGTCAGCGCGTTGCCCAGGCCGTAGGCGAAGTACAGCTTGGCGGCCGAGAAGCAGACGTCGTCCTCGGTGAGCTGCAGCACGGCCTTGCCGTAGAGCTCGGCGGTCCACCACAGGTTGCCATGCGTGTGCACCGTGCCCTTGGGCTTGCCGGTGGAACCCGACGAGTACAGCCAGAAGCCCGGGTCGTCGGGCGTCGTGGGCGCCGGCGTCGTGCGCGGCGTGGCGGTAGCCAGCGCGGCTTCGAACTCGGTCATGCCCGCGGGCAGCTCGCCGGTGGGCTGCGACACCAGCACCGTCGCCAGCTCGTGCGGCGCCTTGTCCATCGCACTCCGAAGGACCGGCAGCAGCGCGCCCGACACCAGCGCCGCCTGCGCGCGCGCGTGCTCGAGCATGTACGCGTAGTCCTCGGACATGAGCAGCGTGTTCACCGCCACCGGCACCACGCCGGCATAGAGGCAGCCGAGGAAGCTCACCGGCCAGTCGTGCGAATCGTGCATGAGCAGCAGCACGCGCTCCTCGCGCCGCACGCCGGCCGCGTTCAGCGCGCCGGCCAGGCGGCGGGCACGCTCCTCGAGCTGGCCGTAGCTCAGCGGGCCGCGGTCATCGACGTAGGCGACGCGGTCGGCGCGCCCGCGGTTGAGCGTGAACAGGTGGTCGGCGAAGTTGAAGCGGGCGGGCAGGCTCATGGGGTGTCTCCGGTCATTCGCGGCGCCGGCCGGGCCGGCGTCGTCGTGCGCAGCGCTCAGGCCGCGCGTGTGAAATCGATGCGCCCCTCGGGCAAGAGGTAGAGCACCAGCGCGCGGCCCTGGGCCACCGTGGGCCGGTGGGCGCTGCCCGGCGGGTACACGCACCAGCCGGCCGGGCGACCGTCGAAGGTCGCGTCGCCGTCCGTCGGCATGATCAGGTCGATCTCGCCGTCGGGGTGCGTGTGGTGCGGGCCGGCGATGTCCTGCATGTCGACCACGTCGACCGAGAAGCGGTGCAGCGCGTCCTCGGCCTTGAACACGCGACCGTAGCGGATGCCGCCGCCTTCGCGCTCGCACAGCCAGCCCTCGGCCACGCCCTGCTCGCAGGCGGACTTCAGGCAGGCGTAGGTGGTGGTGCCGGGGCCGTGCTCGCGGTTGAGCCAGGCGTCGAGTTCGCGGTCCAGCGGGCGGCCGGCGAGCTCGCGGGTGAGCGTGGCGACCAGCGCGTGAAAGTCTTCCTTGGCCATCGTGGTGGGTCCGTCCTTTGACGCGGCCGGCTTGTGGCGGCCAGCGATGTGCAGTATCTTGCTTGCGGACGAACCTTAGATGCCGTCAAAATGCATGTCAAGCAATATAGTGCATATCAGGTGTTAACCCTGAGCCGCACGAGAATCGGCAGCCGTGACAAGGACACCCATGACTGAGCGCAACGAGGCGCTGCTGACGGCGCCGGAGGAGGGCGCCACGGCGGCCAACGAATCGGACGAGGGCCGCGATGCGCTGCTGGCGGCGCTGGGCGAGCGCGTGCGCAGCCTGCGCGCGCGCCGCGGCCTGACGCGCAAGGCGGTGGCGCTGGCGGCCGGGGTGTCGGAGCGGCACCTGGCCAACCTCGAATACGGCATCGGCAACGCGTCCATCCTCGTGCTTCAGCAGGTGGCCGGCGCACTGCACTGCTCGCTGGCCGAACTGGTGGGCGACGTCACCACCAGCTCGCCGGAATGGCTGCTGATCCGCGAACTGCTGGAGCACCGCTCCGAGGCCGACCTGCGCCGCGTGCGCGTCGCCATCGGCGAGCTGCTGGGCACCGCCGCCGTCGACCCGCTGCGCCACCGGCGCATCGCGCTCGTGGGGCTGCGCGGCGCAGGCAAGTCCACGCTGGGGCAGATGCTGGCCGACGACCTGGAACTGCCCTTCATCGAGCTCAGCCGCGAGATCGAGAAGTTCGCCGGCTGCAGCGTGCGCGAGATCCACGACCTGTACGGCACCAATGCCTACCGCCGCTACGAGCGCCGCGCGCTCGAGGAGGCGGTGCAGATCTACGGCGAAGTGATCATCGCGACGCCCGGCGGCATCGTTTCCGACCCCGCCACCTTCAACGAGCTGCTCGCGCACTGCACCACCGTGTGGCTGCAGGCCGCGCCCGAGGAGCACATGGGCCGCGTGGCCGCCCAGGGTGACACCCGCCCCATGGCCGCCAGCCGCGAGGCGATGGACGACCTGCGCCGCATCCTCGACGGCCGCGCCGCCTTCTATTCGAAGGCGGACCTGCGCGTGGACACCAGCGGCAAGACCCTGCAGCAGGCCTTCGAGGCGCTGCGCACCACGGTGCGTGCGGCCATGGACGCCGAATCCCCGCGCTGATCCGGCGCGCCCGCAACCCCTCGTCACAAAAACAGCGGTCCCGGGGTTGACGCCTCCGTAAACATGCATGATGATGCATGTCATGGATGAAGCAAAGTGCATTTTGCTTCCGGTTCAGGCCCCACAGGAGACTTCCATGAGCGACACCGCCCAGACGACCGGCCCCGCCGTCGACTACCGCACCGACCCGACGCAGTACCGCCATTGGTCGATCAGCGTCGAGGGGCCCGTGGCCCGCCTGTCGCTGGACATCGCCGAGGACGGCGGCATCCGCCCCGGCTACAAGTTGAAGCTCAACAGCTACGACCTGGGCGTGGACATCGAGCTCAACGACGCGCTCAACCGCATCCGCTTCGAGCACCCGCAGGTGCGCTCGGTCATCGTCACCAGCGCCAAGGACCGCATCTTCTGCTCGGGCGCCAACATCTTCATGCTGGGCGTGTCCAGCCACGCCTGGAAGGTGAACTTCTGCAAGTTCACCAACGAGACGCGCAACGGCATCGAGGACTCGTCGAAGCACTCGGGCCTGAAGTTCCTGGCGGCCGTGAACGGCGCCTGCGCGGGCGGCGGCTACGAGCTGGCGCTGGCCTGCGACGAGATCATGCTGGTGGACGACCGCTCGTCCTCCGTCTCGCTGCCCGAGGTGCCACTGCTCGGCGTGCTGCCCGGCACCGGCGGCCTGACGCGCGTCACCGACAAGCGCCATGTGCGCCACGACCTGGCCGACATCTTCTGCACCAGCGTCGAGGGTGTGCGCGGCCAGCGCGCGGTCGACTGGCGCCTGGTCGACGCGATCGCCAAGCCGGCGCAGTTCGGCGCCGCCGTGCAGGAGCGCGCCCTGAAGCTCGCCGAAGGCAGCGACCGCCCGGCCGATGCGAAGGGTGTCGCGCTGCCCCGCCTCGAGCGCGAGGACAGCGCCGACGGCCTGCGCTATGCGCATGTCGAAGTGGCCATCGACCGCGCCAAGCGCACCGCCACGATCACGCTGAAGGCGCCCGAAGATGCGCAGCCCACCGACCTCGCCGGCATCGAGAATGCGGGCGCCGCCTGGTGGCCGCTCGCGCTGGCGCGCCAGCTCGACGACGCGATCCTGCACCTGCGCACCAACGAGCTGGACATCGGCACCTGGCTGCTCAAGACGCGCGGCGACGCGCAGGCCGTGCTGGCCGCCGATGCGCTGATGCTGGCCCACCAGGACCACTGGTTCGTGCGCGAAACGCTGGGCGCGCTGCGCCGCAGCTTCGCGCGCTTGGACGTCTCGTCGCGCAGCCTGTTCGCGCTGGTCGACGAAGGCTCGTGCTTCGCGGGCCTGTTCGCCGAACTCGCCTTTGCGGCCGACCGCACGTACATGCTGGCCCTGCCCGACGCCCCCGAGAAGGCGCC
Organism: Pseudomonadota bacterium; assembly: GCA_018241185.1. Classification (GTDB taxonomy): domain Bacteria; phylum Pseudomonadota; class Gammaproteobacteria; order Burkholderiales; family Burkholderiaceae_C; genus Xenophilus. The sequence continues at coordinate 30,000 of JAFEEH010000262.1, forward strand.
CAGGCTCGTGCTCGACGAATTCAGCTTCGGCCTGCTGCCGATGGTCAACGGCCAGAGCCGCCTGCAGCGCCGCTTCTACGAGGAAAGCGCGCCGATGGAAGCCGCACGCGCCGCGGCCGGCAAGCCCGTCGATGCCGACGAAGCCGTGAAGCTGGGCCTGGTGACGATGGCGCCCGACGACATCGACTGGGACGACGAGCTGCGCATCGCCATCGAGGAGCGCGCCGCCATGTCGCCCGACGCCCTGACCGGCCTGGAAGCCAACCTGCGCTTCGCCAGCCAGGAGAACATGGCCACCCGCATCTTCGGCCGCCTCACCGCCTGGCAGAACTGGATCTTCCAGCGCCCCAACGCCGTCGGCGACAAGGGCGCGCTGAAGGTCTACGGCACGGGCCAGAAGGCCGGCTTCGACCTCAACCGCGTTTGAAAAATACGGACTACCGGACGCAGAAGGAAAACCAAAGCTACGCAGAGGACGCAAAAGAGACATTCAAATCTTTCTTTGAATCTTTTGCGTCCTCTGCGAAACCTTTGCGTCCTCTGCGTCCGGAAGTCCGATCCCGAATCCCCTTACCCAAGGATCCGCCATGAGCAGCATCAACTACAGCGAGAAGATCCCGAACAACGTCAACCTGGCCGAGGACCGCACGCTGCAGCGCGCGCTCGAGGGCTGGCAGCCGAACTTCATCAACTGGTGGGACGACGTGGGCCCCGAGGGCTCGACCAACTACGACGTCTACCTGCGCACCGCGGTGAGCGTCGACCCGCAGGGCTGGGCGCAGTTCGGCCACGTGAAGATGCGCGATTACCGCTGGGGCATCTTCCTGAACCCCGGTGACGCCAACCGCGAGATCCACTTCGGCGACCACAAGGGCGAGAAGGCCTGGCAGGACGTGCCCGGCGAGCACCGCGCCAACCTGCGCCGCATCATCGTCACGCAGGGCGACACCGAACCCGCGTCGGTCGAGCAGCAGCGTCACCTGGGCCTCACGGCGCCGTCGATGTACGACCTGCGCAACCTGTTCCAGATCAACGTGGAAGAGGGGCGCCACCTGTGGGCCATGGTCTACCTGCTGCACAAGCACTTCGGCCGCGACGGCCGCGAGGAGGCCGAGGCGCTGCTCGAACGCCAGAGCGGCGACGAGAACAACCCCCGCATCCTGGGCGCGTTCAACGAGAAGACGCCGGACTGGCTGAGCTTCTTCATGTTCACCTACTTCACCGACCGCGACGGCAAGTTCCAGCTGTCGGCGCTGGCCGAGTCCGCCTTCGACCCGCTGGCGCGCACGACCAAGTTCATGCTCACCGAAGAGGCGCACCACATGTTCGTGGGCGAGTCGGGCGTGAGCCGCGTGGTGGCCCGCACCTGCCAGGTGATGAACGAGCTCAAGACCGACGACCCGGCCAAGATCCGCGCCGCCGGCGCGATCGACCTGGAGACGGTGCAGCGCTACCTGAACTTCCACTATTCGGTCACCATCGACCTCTTCGGCGCCGACCAGTCGAGCAACGCCGCCACCTTCTACAGCTCGGGCCTCAAGGGCCGCTACGAAGAGGGCAAGCGCACCGACGACCACGTGCTCAAGGGCCAGACCTACAGGGTGCTCGAAGTGCGTGACGGCCAGCTCGTCGAGAAGGAAGTGCCGATGCTCAACGCGCTCAACGAGGTGCTGCGCGACGACTTCATCAAGGACTCGGTGGCCGGCGTCGGCCGCTGGAACAAGGTGATCGAGAAGGCCGGCATCCCCTTCCGCCTTACGGTGCCGCACAAGGCCTTCAACCGCCAGATCGGCGCGCTGGCCGGCATCCGCATGTCGCCCGACGGTCGCGTGGTGAACGAGGCCGAGTGGAACGCGAAGAAGGGCGAATGGCTGCCCACCGACGAGGACCGCGCCTTCGTCGCCTCGCTCATGGGCCGCGTGGTCGAGCCCGGCAAGTTCGCGAACTGGATCGCGCCGCCGGTGATGGGCATCAACCGCCAGCCGGTGGACTTCGAATATGTAAGATTTGGCTGAGTAATTTCTTGAAGGAAAAGTGGCCATCGCGCCCGATTGGCGGGCGCAACCAGCTATCAAATCGATAGTAAGGAGAACACGATGGACATGGCCGTGAACGAGGCAGTGATCCAGCAGCACCTGATCGACCCCGAGATCTGCATCCGCTGCAACACCTGCGAAGCCACCTGCCCGATCGGGGCCATCACGCACGACGACCGCAACTACGTCGTCAGGGCCGATGTGTGCAACGGCTGCATGGCCTGCATCTCGCCTTGCCCGACGGGCTCGATCGACAACTGGCGCACCATGCCCAAGGCGCGCGCCTACTCGATCGAAGAGCAGTTGACGTGGGACGAACTGCCCGCCGAACTCACGCCCGAGCAGCTCGCCGAGGCGGGCGTGCCGGCCGACGCCGAGGCTGCACCCGCAGCCGCCGCGCCGGCCCTCGTCGCCGAGGCCGAGCCCGGCACCGTGCCCTTCAACTCCGCCAGCTACGGCGCCACGCGCCCGCCGTGGTCGGCCGCGCATGCGTACACCAACCTGCACGCGCCCAAGAGCCCCGTCACCGCCACCGTGACCGGCAACTTCAACTGCACCGAAGCCGGCTTCGACAGCGAGACGCACCACGTCGTGCTCGACTTCGGCGCCATGCCTTTCCCGGTGCTCGAAGGGCAGTCGATCGGCATCGTCCCGCCGGGCACTGACGCGCTGGGCCGCGCGCACCAGCCGCGCCAGTACTCGGTGGCCAGCGCGCGCAACGGCGAGCGGCCGGGCTACAACAACCTGTCGCTGACCGTGAAGCGCGTCACCGAGGACCACCAGGGCCAGCCGGTGCGCGGCATCTGCTCCAACTACGTGTGCGACCTCAAGGTGGGCGACACGGTGCAGGTGGTCGGCCCCTTCGGCAGCAGCTTCCTGATGCCGAACCATCCGAAGTCGCACATCGTGATGATCTGCACCGGCACCGGCAGCGCGCCCATGCGCGCCATGACCGAGTGGCGCCGGCGCCTGCGCAAGAGCGGCAAGTTCGAGGGCGGCAAGCTGATGCTGTTCTTCGGCGCGCGCACCCAGCAGGAGCTGCCGTACTTCGGCCCGCTGCAGTCGCTGCCCAAGGACTTCATCGACATCAACTTCGCCTTCTCGCGCACCCCCGGCCAGCCCAAGACCTACGTGCAGGACCGCCTGCGCGAGCGCGCGGCCGACCTGGTCGCGCTGCTCAAGGACGGCGCCAGCCACTTCTACGTCTGCGGCCTCAAGAGCATGGAAGAAGGCGTGGTGATGGCGCTGCGCGACGTGGCCAACGAGGGCGGGCTGGACTGGGAAGCGGTCGCGGCGCAGCTCAAGCGCGAGGGGCGTCTCCACCTGGAGACCTACTGATCCGGTCGGAGGCTATGGCCGGCATAGGCAGCACGTGCTGGGCAGGCGGGCGACGCTGCGGGACACTCCGGGGCTTGCCTTCCCGACGCCCAGGAGCCCCCCGATGACAGCCGCCGCCACCACCGCCTTCCCCGCGCCCATCGCCGAAGACTCGATGCCGCGCTTCGCCGATTTCGAGGCCGACGTCCGCGCGCGCGGCTTCGACGAGGTGGCCGAGCGCGTGTGGGAGGCGGGCACGCAGGTCGCCGTGCACGGCCATCCGTTCGCGGTCGAGGCGCTGATGGTGCAAGGCGAACTCACGCTCACCATCGACGACGAGAGCCGTGTGCTGCATCGCGGCGACCGTTTCGTCCTCACGGCCGACCAGCCCCATGCCGAACGGTACGGCCCCGAAGGCGCCACCTACTGGGCCGCGCGACGGCACGGATGAAGTTCGCCGATTTCTTCACCGGCCAGATCATCGAGGCCGGCCCGCACCTCGTCACCGAGCAGGAGCTCGTCGGCTTCGCCCGCCAGTGGGACCCTCAGTGGTTCCACACCGATGCGCAGGCGGCGGCCGAAGGCGTGTTCGGCGGGCTCATCGCCAGCGGCTGGCACACCTGCAGCATCGCCATGCGGCTGGTGGTGCGGGCCGCGTTCGAGGGATCGGAGTCCTTCGCCTCGCCGGGGCTGCAGTACGTGCGCTGGCCGAACCCCGTGCGGCCGGGCGATGCGCTGCGCCTGCGTGCCGAGGTGCTGGCCGTGCTGCGCGACCCGGCCAAACCGCGCCTGGGCACGGTGCACTGGCGCTGGCAGCTGTTCAACCAGCAGGGGTTGGAAGTGCTGGATGCCGGCGTCACGAGCCTGTTCCGCCTGGTCGCGCGCGGCCTGCCACCAGGCCGATCGTCACAAACGTGACGAATTTGCCCGCATCGCAGGCGGGACGGGCGCTGGCGGCCCATTGCACTTTCGCGGTCCGGGCCAGTCGCCCAGATGACGGCGCCCGGGGCAATCCGCATTGAGCGCGCTGCCGCTGCGCACTACGCTGCCCGGCATGAATGCAGCACCCAACATCCCCCAGATCCGCCTCTACCAGAACTGGCTGCGCGAGACGCGCGGCCTCGCCTTCGACTCGTACGCCGACCTGTGGCAGTGGTCGGTCACCGACCTGAACGCCTTCTGGCAGAGCATCTGGGACTACAGCGGCCTGCACTCGCCCACGCCGCACACGGCCGTGCTGGCCGAGGACCGCATGCCGGGCGCCGTGTGGTTCCCCGGCGCGCAGGTCAACTACGCGCGCGAGGTGCTGCGCCACGCCGACGCCGCGCACGCCGCCGGCTGCCCGGCGATCGTGAGCGACAACGAACTGGGCGAGGTGCGCGAGATGTCGTGGCCCGAGCTGAAGCGCCAGGTCGCCTCGGTCGCGCTCACGCTCCAGGCGCTGGGCGTGCAGCGCGGCGACCGCGTCGCGGCCTACCTGCCGAACGTGCCCGAGACGATGGTGGCCTTCCTCGCCTGCTCGAGCATCGGCGCCGTGTGGAGCGTGTGCGCGCCCGACATGGGCACCGCCGCCGTGGCCGACCGCTTCCGGCAGATCGAGCCCAAGGTGCTCATTGCGGCCGATGGCGTGCACTACGGCGGAAAGCCGGTGGACCGCAGCGCCATCGTGCAGGAACTGCGCGACGCGCTGCCCTCGGTGCGCAAGCTGCTGCTGGTGAAGAGCCCGTACGCGACGAAATCCATCGCGCATGACGCCGACTGGTCGGGCGCTGCGGCCCGAAGCGATGCGGAAGTCGCGGCCTTCGAGCCCGAGTGGCTGCCCTTCGACCACCCGATCTGGGTCGTGTATTCGAGCGGCACCACGGGCCTGCCCAAGCCCATCGTCCACGGCCAGGGCGGCATCATCATCAACATGTACGCCTGCGGCCTGCACAACGACGTGGGCGCGAGCTATGGCGAGAACAACCGCGGCGAACGCTACCACTGGTTCAGCTCCACGGGCTGGGTGATGTGGAACTCGCAGCTCTCGGGCCTGGCCTTCGGCGCCACCATCTGCATCTACGACGGCCACCCCGGCGGCAGCAAGGACAAGCCCGACTGGACCGTGTTGTGGCGCTTTGTCGCGCGCCACCGGGTCACCTTCTTCGGTGCCGGCGCCGCGTACTTCACCAACTGCATGAAGGCCGGTGTCGTTGCCCAGGACTGCGGCGACCTGTCGCGCGTGCGGGCGCTGGGCAGCACCGGCTCGCCGCTGGCGGAGGACGTGCAGCGCTGGGGCACGGCGCAACTGAAGGCCGCCGGTTCGCCCGATCCGTGGTGGTGCAACATTTCGGGCGGCACGGACTTCTGCGGCGCCTTCGTCGGTGGCAACCGCGAGCTGCCCGAGGTGCCTGGCCAGATGCAGTGCCGCCAGCTCGGCGCCAGCGTCGAGGCCTGGAACGAGAACGGCCAGCCGGTGATCGGTGAAGTGGGCGAGCTGGTGTGCAGCCGGCCCATACCGTCGATGCCGCTGTACTTCTGGAACGACCCCGGCAATGCACGCTACCTGTCGAGCTACTTCGACACGTATCCCGGCGTCTGGCGGCACGGCGATTGGATCAAGATCGGCGAGGACGGCGGCTGCGTCATCTATGGCCGCAGCGACGCCACCATCAACCGCCAGGGCCTGCGCATGGGCACCAGCGAGATCTACAACGCCGTCGAGGCGCTGCCCGAGGTCATGGACTCGATGGTGGTCGACCTCGAGTACCTCGGCCGCGACAGCTACATGCCCCTGTTCGTCGTGCTGCGCCCCGGCGTGGCGCTGGACGACGCCATGCGCAGGAAGCTCAACGACGCCATCCGCACCGCGCTGTCGCCGCGCTTCCTGCCCGACGACATCTTCCAGGTCGCGGAGATCCCGCGCACGCTCTCGGGCAAGAAGCAGGAGCTGCCGATCAAGAAGCTGCTGCTGGGCCAGCCGATCGAGCGCGTGGTGAACCGCGAGGCAATGGCCAATCCGGGCAGCCTCGACTGGTACGTGGCGCTGGCCGAGCGGCGGGCGCAGGCGGCGGCCTGATCGAAAGCCGTCACCCGCTGCAACGGGCGAGGGCGGGCGGGGTGTGGGGCACTTCCCACAGGCATTGGGCGCGGGGGACGGCGCCGGTGTAGCGGGAGGCGTGGCGACATGGATGCTCTTCAGGAGATTCCCATGACCGATCCGCGCCAGCCCGTCCCCATCACCCACCCCGAACCCGGCGAAGCCCTCGCCGGCGACCGCGGCGAACAGTCCGGCGTCAACCTGCAGCAAAGCCGCGCCATCGGGCAGGACCCGCCCGAGGAAGGCAGCCGCATGGGGCGCGAAAAGCTCAAGCAGCAGGGCTATCCCGGCACGCCCGACATTTCCAACGATGCCTGGCAGGACGAGGAGGCGAAGCGCATCGACGCCGAGCGCTGACCGTCTCCGCTTGCTCGATCCGGCGTGCGACAGGGGCGCCGGCGGGCGCGGGTTCTAATGCGGGCCGACCCCCCGCGCCGTCCTTGCGCGGGGTCGCCGTCGATCCTGCTCCATGGTCAGCCCTGCCACCACGCGCGGCCTGCGCGCGCTCACCGTCGCCTTCGCGCTCAGCCAGTTCTTCCGCACCTGCCTCGCCGTCATGGCGCCCGAGTTGCAGCACGACCTGGCGCTGTCGCCGGCAGGTTTCGGCGCGCTGTCGTCCTGCTTCTTCTTCTCCTTTGCGCTTGCGCAGGTGCCGGTGGGCATCGCCTTCGACCGTTTCGGCGTAGGCGCCCCCACGCGCCTCCTGCTGGCGGTGGGCGTGGCGTCGGCGCTGCTCTTCGTGGCGGCGCCCAACGGCGGCACGGCGATGGGGGCGCAGCTGGGCCTGGGACTGGCTTTCGCGCCGGTGTTCATGGGCTTGATGCACCACGCGTCGGCGACTCTGCCGCCGCAGCGCTACGTGGCCTTCATCGGCCGCACGAACGCGCTGGGCATGGTGGGCGCCCTGCTGGCGACGGCGCCTTTGGGCTGGGCCGTGCATGCGGTGGGATGGCGGATGCCGATGGCGCTGGCGGCGCTGTGCATCCTGCTGGCGTGCATCGGCGTGTGGCGCCAGGTACGCGACCACGGCCATGCCGATGCGAAGGGCGAGGCGCCACTGGCGATGCTCGGGGCGAGTGCACGCCTGCTGGGGCGGCCCGCCCTGTGGACCTTGATTCCGCTGTGCATCGCCATGGCAGCCGGCACGGCGTTCCGCAACGCCTGGGGCGGGCCCTACCTGGCCAACGTGTTCGGGCTGGAGGCCGGCGCGCGCGGCATGGCGTTGACGGTGCTGAGCCTGGGCGGCTTCTGCACCGCGCTGTTCCTGCCCTGGCTGGTACGGCGCAGTTCGATCAAGCGCACGGTGCTCGGCTGGTCGACGCTGTCGCTGGCGGCTGCGCTGGCCCTGGCCGCGTGGCCGGCCGCAGGCCTGGGGGCCGACCTCGCGCTGCTCACGCTGTTGGCCACGGTAGGCATGCTGCATCCGCTGGTGATGGCGCATGGCCGCGACCTGGTCGCGCCCGCGCTGCGCGGGCGCGGCCTGGGCCTGCTCAACAGCTTCGTCTTCCTCGGCTCGGCGCTGGCCGCGTGGGCTTTCGGTTTGATCGCCGACGCAGGCCAGCGCAGCCAATGGCCGCCGGCCGCCAGCTACGGCGCCATCTTCGGCTGTGCGGCGGCGCTCGTGCTCGCGGGCCTGCTGCCCTACGCGTTCAGCCCGCGGCCGACGGCGGTGGTCGACCGGTCCTAGCCTTCGCCCTCATCGTCATCGGCCAGGCTTTGCGCGGCCTGCGCATCGCGCTCGTCGCTGGGTTCGCCCGGCACGCGGCCGGTGCGATCGGGAAGCACGTCGGCGTCGGCTCGCGGCGGTGCCGGGTCGGCGGAGGCGCTCTCGCCGGTGCCGGCCGAGTCGCTCGTGCTGTCGTGG